>JAYUJX010000723.1:0-1010 GCA_043764955.1 Polaromonas sp. | reverse complement strand
TGTCGAGTGGTGAAGACTTTCGCGAATTCAACCAACTACGAACTTTGGAGACACCAATAATGGGTTCCAAGAGGAAAGAGGCTAAGCCCAACTTTCGCTAACTTAATACTAAGTTCTTGGAGCGTAGCTCAGCAAGAATTTCGACTCCGAAGATGTCGTGAGTAATAATACTCAGGTGTTGGAAGTCTTAACTAAAGTTGGGACGAGTAGAGGGGAATTAGGGGCAGCAGAAAATTTCCCGAGGGTAATAGGCCTATTGTGGTCGGGCAAATGTAGGAAGAGTGGCGAGAAGAGGTAGGCTTAATTACAGGTGTCTATGCTAGAAGCTAGTTTAACTTCTAAGCGGACGCTGCAGATGGCCTCGACGATACAACAGCCTAATTGTAGTGTACAGTAGTAGTACCCGGTAGAATCCGGTAGAGTGGTTACTCGGTAGGATCGGGACCCTGGACCCGGTACTATCACAGGGTGAAGAAAAACTTCAATTATTTTCAGTGTCAAGTTTTTAGTCTTGATTTGTGTTCCTCATGAGAAAAGCCAGAGATTACCACAATTATAACCGACCGAAGGTAGGTATATTTAGACCGTACATGTAAATGTTTCACAGGCGGGGGGCACCAAATAAGGGAGGTCAGACCCAGAAACTAGAAACCTCGCGCGTCAGACCCAGAAACGAGGAGAATCTACACTCAAAATTACCCTTTTTCACAACCACTTATCTCTCGATTTCGACGTTGTTGGATATTCTAGGTTAGTGTGGCAACTGCTTTGCACTCTGGTCCTTCTGTATCTCTGAAAGAAAAAAATTGAAGCTTGTGGTCGGTAGAGATGCAGAAAGGGGTCGAGGGTAGGTAGGCTTAGTTACAGGAGTCTAGGCTAGAAGCTAGTTAACTTCTAAGTGGACGCTGCATATGGCTACGACGATACTACAGCCTAACTGTAGTGTACAGTAGTAGTACCCGGTAGGATCCGGTAGAGTCGGTACCCGGTAGGATCGGGACCCTGGACCC
>JAYUJX010000722.1:0-1012 GCA_043764955.1 Polaromonas sp. | reverse complement strand
CAACGCCGGCGCGGTGGGTGTGGCGCACGTGCTGCGTTTGCTGCGCGATGAGCTTGAGGTGGCGATGGCTTTGTGCGGCTGCGCCACCTTGTCGCAAGTCAACGCTAAAGTCATTTATCAACCCACAAAATAATAATTACCTTCCCAGATGTCTTTTTTAATGTCGTTAACTCTACCTAAACCTTCTTTCTTCACAGCTAACCGCAATGTGGTCATCGCAGGCTCCGTACTGCTATTTCATGCTTTGGCTATTTGGGCGCTACAAACGGGTTTGTTGATGCGCGCTGTAGAAATGATCGTACCTGTTGAGATACCGGCGCAGATGGTTGAGCTGCCCACACCCAAGGCCGACCCAGCGCCACCCAAGCCGCCAGAACCTGTCAAGCAAGTGGTAAGCAAACCCAAACAAGTCACGCAAGTTGCGCCCACTTTGCTGGCCGTGGCGGACGCCACACCTGCGCCCAATGCGCCATCGGTACAACCCATTGCACCGCCAGCGCCGTATGTGCCTACCGTCACTGTGGCAGCGGTCGCTGCCCCTGCGCCGCCAGCACCACCCGCCGCACCCAAAATTGTGCGACCGTCTAGTGACCTTGCTTACTTGAAAAATCCTGAGCCCGCATATGAGCGCTTAAGCAGAGCTATGCGCGAGGAGGGCGTTGTCAAGCTTAGGATTTTTGTCAGTTCAGCGGGGTTACCTCAAAAGATCGATTTGATGCAATCAAGCGGCTATGAAAGGCTGGATAAGTCGGCTTTGGATGCCGTACGGTTGTGGCGATTTGTACCTGGAACGCGTGATGGTATCGCAGAAGCCATGTCAGCAGACGTATCTATCCCATTTATTCTTAAGCTATAGCACAACGGCGTATCTATTGGTGTCAATATTGGTTTTTAGTTTTTTCGTAGTTTGATTTTTTGGAGTTAGATAAATGAATTCGCAATTTGGTTTGATGAACGTGTGGTCTCAGGGTGATTTGGTCACCAAAACGGTGGCTTTGTTGTTGTTGGCGAT
>JAYUJX010000721.1:0-1012 GCA_043764955.1 Polaromonas sp. | reverse complement strand
CCACTGCTAGCTCGCTTACAATCAAAGTGTGGGAACGCAAGCTGGCCGATAATCTCCTCACCACCGACAATTTGCGCCGACTAAAACAACTTCTTATCTCTAGCATTGCGCCCGCCGACTTAGTCGTAGTACATGATCCCTTTTTCGGATTACTCAACGTCCCAGCATTAGCTATTATGACACACATCACCATGCTACATGGAACACGCAATCAGACGGATTTCGCGCATCTCCGCGCCCAACTGCTCACGCCAATAAACTCCCGCGACTCGATTCAAGAATTTATTGGATTTCAACAACTGCTGCATGATCAGTTCGCTGAATCGCAACAACCGCTCTCGGAACTCGATAAATGTCACCATTTCCGAGAAGCAGTCAAAACTCAGGCCCATGTACAACACGCCATCGACTCCTACCTTGTTGCCACTCCGTTAGTAAGTGAGCAAACGTTCGCAACTCTCACCACCCACGTTGTGGAACAAGCTCCCAATTTCACGCCCACCACTGCCTCTATGGGATATTCAGCCAACACTGCTATAGAACAAGTCCGTTCTACCACAGACTCATTCCTGACTTCTCCAGCCTTCGCAGCGCTGATTACCGCCGCTGTTCAAGCGGCTAATCCCGCACCGCGAAAACAACGCCGCGACCGTCCTCGCCTTCCTCCTAAGACTCGTACTTACTGCTTCCACCACGGATACGATAGTCACACTAGCACCGACTGCAGGCACATGCAGGTGCACGCATTCTCGGCAGACAAGAAGACAGCCACCTCACACCTGGATATCGCCGGCGGATCCACCAACCGTTTGTGACACATAGGGACGGACTCTATACTTGATTGCCATGTGCAGGCTTACTGTAATCTAACGCAACTAGTTTCTCCATCTGTCCCATCTTACCCGGCTCAACACATACGCTGCTTCGCGAATCAGACGCGCCGTACATCACTCGCACAACTCCAGCTGTGAACAATTTGCATGTCCTGCTTCCTAACGGCCAAGCGATTCAC
>JAYUJX010000720.1:0-1000 GCA_043764955.1 Polaromonas sp. | reverse complement strand
CCCAGCTTGGGTTGGCCGCCTTGGAACAGCGCGGTTTTGACGGTGGCGCGACCTACGTAATAGGCGGCTAGCATGGTGTGGAAGGGGCTGAAGCTGGTGCCGCCGCCTACGTCGCTGGCCAGGGCGTATTGCATGCCTGAGTCGTCCGCCGCGCGGTAGTCAAAATAGCCGCTGCCTAAGAATAAATTACTGGTTGGGCATACAGCTGCTGCTGCGCCTGTGGTTTGCATCAAGGCGCGGTCTGTGGCGTCTAGGTGGATGCAGTGGGCGTAGACAGAGCGTTGGCGCATTAGACCGAAGTCGTCGTAAATCTGCAAATACGAGCGAGCTTTGGGGAAAAGCGACAGCGCCCAGGCGATTTCTTCGACGTTTTCGGCGACGTGGGACTGAATCCACACATCGGGGTATTTGGCCGCCAATTCGCCCAAGCCGCGCAGCTGGGCGTCGCTGCAGCTGGGGGCGAAACGTGGGGTGAAGGCGTAGCCTAGGCGATCTACATCGTGCCATTTGTGCATGAGCAGCTCGGTGTCGATGAGGCTTTGTTCCGTGGCATCGTGCAGCCCATTCGAACTGGGCTGATCTCGCACACCATCTGGGCTGTTGCGGTCTTGCATGCATTTGCCAGTGATGAGGCGCAGGCTGTTTTTCTGCGCTTCTGCAAACAAAGCATCTACAGAGGCAACGTGCGATGTGGCAAAGGTCAGAGCAGTAGTCACACCATTTCGCAGCAATTCAGCTATAAAAAATGTAGCTGCTTGGGCAGAATAATCAATGCTTGCAAAGCGTTTTTCTTCTGGGAAAGTGTAGTTTTCCAACCACGGTAATAACCCTTCAGCGGGGGAACCAATCACGTCGGTTTGTGGATAATGCACATGGGTGTCGACGAAGCCTGGCGCGATGATGCGGTCTGGCAGGTGCTGGACGGTGACGTCTGGGTAGCGGGTTTTGAACTCCTCAAAGCTATTTGCCAGCAGGTTGTAATCGCCCACCATCTGCACTA
>JAYUJX010000719.1:0-10603 GCA_043764955.1 Polaromonas sp. | reverse complement strand
CGCACGACACCGATGCCACCCAAGCCATGATCGTTCTATTCAAAGACGGCCATGTTTTTAAATATCACCGAAATAACAAAGCGTATTTACGACTTGTCCGGAATTAAAAAATACTTAAAAGACCATCCCATGAAACTCAATAAATCAAACGGTGCAGTCCTCTCTTTGCTTATAACTGCAGCGATACTCACAGCCTGCGGAGGCGGTGGAGATGCGACCGCACCAGTTGAAGTTCCTACGCCTCCCTCTGTAGGAACTCCTGCACCAGAGCCAGCACCCACACCAGCCGTCGAACCCACCACGGGATATGGCTATGTTACTACCCCTGCCGGTGGAAATTACGGCATTCAATGCGCCAAAGACTATGCAACTGGTTTGATTTGGGAAGGTAAAAACCCAAATCCTGCGCATCCGCAAGGGATTGGACGTACGTATACAAACTATGACAATACCGCTGCAGCGCAAGTGAGGGTTTCTACGCCTACTTGTCCAAGTTGTACGAGACAACCCACTGCGAGTGAAGTCTCTGCCGCTACAAATACCATGGGTTACAGAAACGCCATCAACAGTACCGCACTGTGTGGATTTTCTGATTGGCGTTTGCCAACACGTGATGAGTTGGCAGCGCTAGGACAAATAAGCAGCAAGTTGGCAGATTTTCCAGAGACAAGCTCTGGCACTTATTGGTCGAGTTCTGCTGCTGACAGAGAAGATAATGGCGTGGTTGTGCGACCTCCTGCAACCGATGGAAATAAAGAATCCCGTGGTGGTACGTTCGGGCTGCGTCTGGTGCGCTCTAGCCGATAACAACAGGATACTGACGCGATAACGGCCGCTACAAAAGCTTACGGTATCATTTAGGAATGCCCGCCACTACGCATCCTCACATCTTGGTCGCAGACGACCATGCCATGATGCGAGATGGCATGGTGCTGATGATTCTGACTGCATGGCCTGACGGTTTATGCGATGTGGCGAATGATTATCTAACTGTAGTTGGCAAACTTGACGCGCCATCGGCGGATAAGCGCTTCGATGCGATTATTTTAGATTTACGTATGCCTGGTATGCGCGGTGTAGAGTCTGTCGCGCGCATTGTGCAGCTTGCAACTGGCACACCAGTCATTGTCTGCACCGCGCTAGAAGATCCCAGCTTGGTGCAACGCTTACAAACCAGTGGCATTCACAGCGTGGTGAATAAAACCAAAGGCGCTGAAGAGTTGCTGCACCAAGTCAAAGCAGCTTTGGTGCAACAAGTTGCTACAGCCTCTGACTTGCCACAAAAAATACATATTCAAGCACTTGCAAGGGCGCAGGGCAGTGCAGAACTTACTCCACGACAACGTGAAATACTGAAACAATTGCACACTGGAAAACCCAGCAAAGTGATTGCAGCGCAACTGGGCATTGGGCTAGGCACCATCAAGAGCCATTTGCATACCCTTTATTCGGTTATGGAGGTCAGCACGCGTTCTGAAGCAATTGTAAAATCGCAAAATTGGCTACTATGAAGCGTAAAAATCCAAACTTATTGCAAGACGCAAGAATACGTGCGGTAGTGAAAGAGAATTTGTACAAAGGTATGCTGGTGAGGGCGATTACTGTGCCTTTGCTAACCGTATTGTTTTGGTATCAAACTGTCGTTTGGCCTAATCCTCCATGGTTAATCATTGCTCTGCTCGCATGGGGCTTGAACTCATTTTTATATTTTGCACTGCATGTTTACCACCGCCGGCAGCCTTTAGAACAGCGTCAACAACCAGCAGAATCGCAGCGGTATTTACAGCTTTTGGTTTGGAACTGTTGGCTCGATAGTTTGTTTTTAGGTTTTGTTGCGTTGTTTCTGATCGAAGTAAAGCCTGATTGGGAGATCATGGTGGTGGTGGGCACCACGATGTACATGTTCAGTGCCTTTATAAAAAATATGGCGCACCCCACAGCAGCACGACTTTTGCCGGCTTTGGTCTACCTGCCTATGACCATCAGCTTTTTATTAAAGACGGATAGCGCGCATCTTATTATTGCGATGTATTTCATAATCTCCACTTTAAGTATGGCTATATATGGTGTCAACGCTTCTAATGCAATTTTGCTACCCATCAAACAACGCTTTGAGCTAGAAGAATTAACAGTCAAACTTAATATCGAGCGTGAGCGAGCCGATGCAGCAAATGCTGCAAAATCCAACTTTTTCACTGCCGCCAGTCACGATGCACGGCAACCGCTGCAAGTGATTAGCTTGCTATTTCAAAGTTTGCAAAAATCCAAGCAAATAAGCAGTCAAGATAAAACCATCATTGACAAAATTGATATCAACCTTAAAACCATTCGCAATTTGTTTGACCGCGTTTTAGATATTTCACGTATCGATTCGGGTAACGTCACACCGCATATGCAAGCGGTTCGACTACAACCATTGTTCGATAAGTTTGACGCTCAATTTGGCGAGCTAGCTGCGTCAAAAGGTCTGTGGTTGCGCTTTGTGCCCACAGAAGCTAGTGTTGAGCAAGACCGAGAACTGTTGGATCGTATTTTGTCAAACTTGATTCACAACGCCATCAAATACACACAAAACGGCGGTGTCTGGGTGGCATGGCGAGCTGCGCGTGGCCGTATTGAAGTGCGCGACACGGGCTTGGGGATCAGTGCTGAGCATCAATTAACGATATTCGACGAATTTGCGCAAATCAACAACCCCGCGCGAAATAACGAGACCGGATTGGGTTTGGGTTTATCAATTGTTAAACGTTTGGCAGATTTGACCCAGACGCCAATAGGTTTGGTATCAAAATTAGACCATGGCAGTATATTTTGGTTAAGTTTGAACAAGATAGAGAAAACGATAACAAAAATATTAAATACTGCAGATGGCATGAATGAAAATAATGATATACATAATATCAATGCTAGTATTAATAACGCACCGCTTGCAAATTTACATTTACTCTATGCAGAAGACGAACCACAAATACGCGAGTTATTTTCTAGTTTACTAGAAGCGGCAGGTGCAGTCGTTTATATCTGTGCAGATGTTAATGATGCAAAACGATATATTGATAATCAATATTTAATTGATCTCGTATTAACTGATTACCGTTTAGGCGAGAGTGGTACTGGCGTGGATATTGTCCAGTATGCAAGAAATGAATATCGAATAACTAATAATAATAACAACGATAACAATATATTACCCGCCATCATTTTGACAGGGGATACAGCCGTCAAAGATTTGCAATCCATTCAACAACTTCCCCACTGCACACTGCTACACAAACCGCTTGATTTTGATCTGCTGGTGGCAGAGGTGCAAGCGGTGGCAAAGCTTAGATAATAAATTGCCTGAATGTATTTTGCTGTTATTTTTCTATTATTTTTATAGCTATTAAGGCAATAAATACGACGGCTAGGTGAGTATTTTATTGCATACTTTAATTTATTTTTGAAGCATTTAAGGCTTGAATGCCTGAACCGTATCCCAAGCTACCTGTTGTAAATGCTTTGCCGTTTCAGCGGGCAAACCAGCCGTGTAGGTATTGCCAACAGGGTTTTGCTTGAACAGTGATGCTAGCACCACATTAGCTGCCAAATAAGTGCCCGCCAAACTAGGGTGGCGTTTGTCTGCCACGTACAAATTCAAGTCTGGCTTGATTTTGATGGAATTTGCAAACGCTAGACCCGCAGGTATCACTTGTGCATTATTCGCCTTACCTGCTTTGACATATTCAATCAGCAATTGCTGGGTCATTTCTGGCGCATCTTGGTAAGCCCAAGAAGCGAAGAGTGCTGGTTCAGCACCATAACTTCTCACTGTATCGCTGTGTTTTTTAGCGTATTCATAAAACACGGATTGCAATTGCGGATGAATCGGGCATTGGCTGCAATCCATCATCATGACCACATCAAATGGACGGTCTAACGTGTTGAACTTAACCACGTTTCCAGGTAAAAACGAATAACTGCCGACCCCACCTGGCTTGAAATGCGCTGAAACATCGTGCCAATTGATGCCCGAGCCACTGATGGTAGCCGAAGTTTGCCGAACGCCAGTAACTTTAGCGGCAGAGAGCAAATTACCGACATGCCCATGCATGGAATTGTTGTAATAAAAAAAGCTGTTGCCGACCCACAAAACAGATTTTGGCGCGCCGTCAGCAGCTTTGTACCCTGTTTTTGGCGCAGATGGCATTGTGACGCAGCCCGCCAATGCCAAAACAATTGCTACCATGCTCCAAAGTTTCCATGTCACTTTCTTCATTATGTGCTCCCATGTTCAGTTAAAACTGAATCTAGTTTAAATCGGTATAGTTGGCTAGTTGCTTGGTGTTTTCCCTTTTTTTGAGAGTAAAAACGGATGCTATTAAGACATGAAGCCATCAAAAAAAGCTGCTAACGCTTCGGTAGCATCTAACGGCAAGATATTTGCCATGTATTGATCAGGTCGCACGATGACCAAGCAGCCGTTTTCGTGGTCGATCTGGCGCAAGTTGTAGATGTTTTGACTAGTCTCATCTAGTACGCAGAAAGCTTTTTCATAGTCACGCAAACCGTAACGGCCTTTGTGCGGGAACAAAAGATCGGGCATATCGGTGACAGCCAGCTGATGGTGACTTTGCTGAAACACGGCTCGCACATCGAAAACGGCATCTACATCAGCACCAGCAGGTGTGTAGCGTTTTACGGGCGATTTGGGTGACGTCGATAAGTAGTTGCATAGCTTGCCAACTGGCGATGCTGGCTCTGCTTTGTCATATTTCCCTGCAAACGCGATCAAGCGCCAGCGACCATCTGCAACCAAAGTTTCGGCCAACTGCATTTTCTTGCCATCGCCAATGCGTATGGCGGGTGCAGAGTGAAAGCGCGTACCAATAGCGAGTCCTTCAGCCAAATGCTGGTGTGTGGATGACCCTGTCAGCAGTGCCGGCTTGTAGCGCGTGGCTGTGCCAGCCGTGTAGCGGCCATGTTGCACAAAGTGACGCTGCACAGCAGACGGGTCATTAACAGCACCACCGCTGAGCATCGCTGCCCACTCGCGGTCAAAGTCAATCAGATCTTTAGCGACGGCTTGCCGCTCTGCCGAGTAGGTGTGCAACAGGCTTGCTGGGCTGCGCCCCTGCAAAACAGCTGCCAGCTTCCAACCTAGGTTAAACGCGTCTTGCATGGAGACGTTCATGCCCTGCCCTGCCTTCGGGCTGTGGGTGTGACATGCATCACCCGCAATGAAAATGTGCGGCAAACGTGTTGCCACTTCTTCGGGCTGCAAGTCATCAAACCTATCCGTCAAACGCTGGCCAATTTCATAGACCGACCACCAAGCTACTTCTTTGATGTCTAAGTTATAGGGGTGGAAAATGCGCTTGGCGGCTGCAATCAACTGCTCAATGGTGATGTTGCGCCCCGCTATGCGCTCATTCGGGTTCAGTTTGTCCAACTCCACATACAAGCGAACCAAGTAACCTCCCTCTCGCGGGATGATCAAAATGCTGCCTTCGTCAGCGGACTGAATCAACGATTTGAACCGAATGTCCGGAAAATCGCTGTTCACCAGCACATCCATCACGCCCCAAGCGTGGTTGGCAGAATCTCCCTTCAAAGACGCACCAATCGCTTGACGTACCCCACTGCGAGCACCATCACAACCGACCACATAACGAGCACGAATCGTCTCTATCTTGCCCTTACCCCCAACTTCTCCAAATTCTGCAGCGTCCATCCGCTCAAACCGCGCTGTCACCGGAAAATCAGTTGTCCCATCCGGCGCACGCTCCAGCCCAGCAAATTTACGGTTGTAATACGGAACCATGCGCGAAGGCGATTTTTCCATGATGTCTAAGTAAAAATCATGCACACGCGCTTGATTCAAAATCACATGGGGCATGTGCGACAAGCCGTCTTCCACGTCTTGCACCCGCCCACTGCGCGCAATGTGGCTGCGGTCCGCTTCGCTAGGCTTCCAAAAAGTCGTTTCATTCACCCAATAAGCCTCTTTCAACACGCGGTCGGCAAAACCAAAAGCTTCGAACATTTCCATGGTTCTACAGGCAATACCGTCAGCTTGACCGAGTTGCAGCGGACCTGGTTTTTGCTCCACAATGACTGTGCGAATGTTTGGAAAGGCAGCTAATTGAGCAGCTAGAGTCAGTCCAGCTGGGCCGCAGCCTACGATGAGCACATCAGCCTCAAGGGGCAAATTAGCTCTTGTCTCTGTGGAAACTGTTGATACTGCAGAGGCAGCATCGAAACAGCTAGGGTCTCTGGTACGAAATCCGTTCTGATGAAATTGCATGTTTGTGCCTCAATTTTTGAGTTATTGTTTCAGTTGCTGTGACTGTCGCAGCTTAGTACTATGCCGTCAAAGCTATATATCGAATATTTGGTATATAGTTTTAATATAGTAAATGAACATTCATCATGGCAAAACTTGATCTAGACTGGCTCAGCGTTTTCGTTGAAATCTACAAAACCCAAAGTGTTTCACGTGCCGCACAAGCTTTGGACATGGAGCAAGCCAGCGCCAGCATTGCTTTAAACAAGCTACGCCGTCATTTTGATGACCCTCTTTTTTGTCGCACCTCGGCCGGCATGTCACCCACACCACGCGCGCAAACGATTTATCCCGATTTACTAGAAGCACTGCAGCGGTTGGAGAAGTCGCGCGGAACCAGTGGTGCGTTTTTACCCCAAGAGTCAAAACGCGAGTTTCGAATCTGCATGACCGACATCAGCGAAATTGTCTTGCTGCCTGGTCTCATCAACCACTTGCAAACCATAGCGCCTGGCCTCGTCATCGCGGGTGAGAAGATTTCGCCAGACAGCCGCCGCCAGTTGGAGTCTGGCGATGTTGACTTGGCAGTGGGTTTTACGCCAGATTTAGAAGCAGGCTTTTACCAGCAGGCGCTGTTTGCCCAAGACTTTGTCTGCCTCGCGTCTGGCAAACACCCGCGCATTGGCAACAAGCTCACCCTCAAGGGGTTCTCAAACGAGGGGCATATCCAAGTCATATCGTCAGGCACGGGCCATTCGATAGTGGACAAAGTACTGACCAAAACCAAAATAGACCGCCGCATCGTGCTGCGCGTGCCCAGCTACTTGGGCGTAGCCCGCATCGTGGCACAAACCGAGTTTTTGGTGATAGTTCCGCGTCAGCTCGGCAGCGCACTTGCGCAACAAGAAAACGTCAAAGTACTAGAGCCACCCATGCAGCTACCCAGCTACAAAGTCAAACAGCATTGGCACGAACGCTACAACCAAGACGCAGGTAATGTCTGGCTGCGCAAGACTATGGCTAGTTTGTTTAGCGGAGATTTTTAAAAACTTATTTAGCCTGTAGCCGGCGTATTTATTGCCTAAGCAGCTATGAAATAAGTAGCGAAATTAGAATAAATTCCAGACAAAACGTCGTACTGCGCCATTTTCTACTCACCAAGGTCGCAAGTCAGAACCTAGAATACCGTGCGCTTCGACGTAGGCGTTTTGCGCAAGTATCCAATCACTGAATTCGGTTTCAAAAAGCTTCTGGCGCTCAGCATGGCTGGCTTTGTCGTGGCGAGTTTGCAAGGCTTGGTACTGTTCTGCAGACAAAATGACGGTATCAAGCAGCCCCGCTTTTTCCATGAAAACTGGTTCGTGCTTGGCCTTGGCGCGGAGACTGCCAAACCGGTTTTTAGCTTCTGTAGCGGTAACGTACATTTGCAGGCTATTTATGTGATTAACCGTTTTAGCTAAAAATCAGCAGCTTTTTAGTAAATCAAATTAACCCAAAGTTCGATGTTGGTACATGGATGTGCTCTAAAGCCACCCAAGCAGCGACCCAACTATCCAATTAAGTCAATAAATCTATCGTTTTTTAGATTTTTGATTTGATATTTGCTCATCTTCTTTAGAATTCATTTTTTTAAATTCTAAAATAGTTAAGACCAAGCCAATGAGCAGCAGAGAAAAAGCAATTATGGCGGGATATAGAAGATCGAAACTCATGATGATTTCTTTCCCATCAAAGCACACAATTTAAAATAAATACCAAATGTAAAAATAGCTGGTATCCAAATCGCTGTAAAAATTGCCTGCTGAGCATCTTTAACTACGAACCATAAATATGCTGAAATTACGAATGAAAATATTACAGCTAAAATAATAAAAAAATCAGATTTTTTAAACATAAAAAAACTCCTAGAAATAACTAATCTTTGATAAAGTCTGATAATCCATACCCAACAGCACTCAATAAACATCCAGAAATAATTACCATTCCGACTATACGAATGCCGGAAGACAAGCCAAAACTAAAAACATCGAAATGCACGACGTTGGTTAATCCAAGCAGTAAAAAGACACCACCAATTAAAGTTAATGTGTTTCCAATAACTATTAATATGGTGTGGAATAAATGGCTGCTTTCTCTGCCTTGTTTTTTATTATCTATGCTATCAGACATCTATTGATTGTACATAAATGCAAAATATTCTGTAAATACTTAGTGTTTTAAGGTGTTAAGCACTCATTTTTAAAAGTACTTTTTTGGCTTTAACGCTTACTCGGCGGTAAATCCGTACAGCTGCCATGCGCCACCTCAGCCGCCATGCCGATGCTCTCACCCAGCGTTGGATGCGGATGGATGGTTTTGCCGATATCGACTGCGTCTGCACCCATTTCAATGGCCAGTGCAATCTCACCAATCATGTCGCCCGCATGCGTGCCAACCATGCCGCCGCCCAAGATTTTGCCATGGCCGTGGGCTTCGGGTGAATCGTCAAACAGCAGTTTGGTGACTCCTTCGTCGCGACCGTTGGCAATCGCGCGGCCAGAAGCAGTCCACGGGAACAGGCCTTTTTTGACTTTGATGCCTTTGGCTTTGGCTTCGTCTTCGGTCAAGCCAACCCAGGCCACTTCAGGGTCGGTGTAGGCGACGCTTGGAATCACACGGGCGTTGAACGCTGCTGCTGCCAGCTCTTTGTTGCCTTGCAACTCGCCAGCGATGACTTCAGCAGCCACATGCGCCTCGTGCACGGCTTTGTGCGCCAACATGGGCTGACCAACAATGTCGCCAATCGCAAAAATGTTGGGCACGTTGGTACGCATTTGGATGTTGACGGGGATAAAACCACGGTCTGTGACTTCTACGCCGGCTTTGTCTGCTGCCAATTTTTTGCCATTCGGCGTACGGCCCACGGCTTGCAAGACCAAATCGTAAGTTTGCGGTTCTGGAGCTGCCCCGCCCTCTTGGGCTGCTGCAAACGTGACTTCGATGCCTGCTGGCGTGGCTTTGCCACCTACGGTTTTGGTGTTCAACATGATGTTGTCAAAGCGTGGCGCATTCATTTTTTGCCAGATTTTGACCAAATCGCGGTCAGCGCCTTGCATCAAGCCGTCCATCATTTCAACCACGTCCAAGCGAGCGCCCAGCGTGCTGTAGACCGTACCCATTTCCAAACCAATGATGCCGCCACCCAAAATCAACATGCGTTTCGGCACTTCTTTGAGCGCCAAAGCACCCGTTGAATCGACCACGCGCGGGTCTTCGGGCATGAAAGGCAGGCGAACGGCTTGGCTACCTGCCGCGATGATGGCGTTTTTGAAGGCGATGACTTTTTTCGCGCCCGTTTTTTCTTGCGCTGTGCCTGCGGTTTCTTCGACTTCAATGTGGTTTGCGTTCACAAACGAGCCGCAGCCACGCACAATCGTGACTTTGCGCATTTTGGCCATTGCAGCCAAGCCACCGGTCAGTTTGCCGATGACTTTGTCTTTATGACCACGCAGTTTGTCGATATTGACAGCGGGTTTGCCGAAATCAATGCCCAAATCGCCTAAATGCGAGACTTCGTCCATCACTGCTGCTACGTGCAACAGCGCTTTGGAGGGGATGCAACCCACGTTCAAACACACGCCGCCAATGGTGGCGTAGCGTTCTACCAAAACCACTTTTAAGCCTAAATCTGCCGCTCTGAACGCTGCAGAATAACCGCCGGGGCCACCGCCCAGAACCATCAAATCGCACTCTAAATCAACCGTACCAGCGTAGTTTGACGCTATGCTAGTTGTAGCTGATGAGGCAACATTTACGCTGGCTAGAGGCATATTTATTGTCACGGAGGCCATATCTGTTCGCCCTGAGCTTGTCGAAGGGTTTGCAGAGGCTTCGACAGAGCCTGTCCTGAGCCCGTCGAAGGGCTCAGCCCGAACGGTATTGGCACCGCCCGCCACCTCCATCGTCATAATGACCGAGCCTTCTTTGACTTTGTCGCCAATTTTGACACTCAACGCGGTGATCACGCCGGCGTGGCTAGACGGGATTTCCATCGATGCTTTGTCAGATTCGACAGTAAGCAAGCTTTGATCAGCCTTGACCTCGTCGCCCACTTTAACCAGTAATTCGATGACGGCTACTTCTGCGAAATCGCCAATATCGGGCACTTTGATGTCTATATTTGCCATGATTGTCTCTTTTAAGGTTTAACTTTTCAAATCTACTTATTGACCGTCATTCCCGCGAAGGCGGGAATCCACACTCGTGAAGATGGATTCCCGCCTTCGCGGGAATGACAGATTTGTGCAGTTCATTTCATTTTGATGGTGAAAATATCCATCGTCCCACCGGAATTTTTGTCAA
>JAYUJX010000718.1:0-10692 GCA_043764955.1 Polaromonas sp. | reverse complement strand
CAAACTCGTCAGACTTAGCAGCGGTACGCGTGTAGCGCGGGTCAACCACAATCATCTTGGTGCCAGTTTCTTTTGCATGCAACATGTGCAGCATGCTGACAGGGTGCGCTTCGGCAGCATTGGAGCCAATGTACATCGCACACTTGCTGTTTTGCATGTCGTTGTACGAGTTGGTCATCGCGCCATAACCCCAGGTGTTGGCTACGCCAGCAACGGTGGTGGAATGGCAAATGCGCGCCTGGTGGTCGCAGTTGTTGCTTCCCCAGAAGCTCACGAATTTACGCAACAAGTAGGCTTGCTCGTTGTTGTGCTTGGAGGAGCCGACGAAATAAACACTGTCTGGACCGCTGGCTTTTTTCAGCTCCATCATCTTGGCGCTGATTTCTGTCAACGCTGTATCCCAGCTGAGACGCTCATACTTGCCGTTGACCAATTTCATGGGGTAACGCAAGCGGAACTCACCGTGGCCGTGTTCACGCAAAGCAGCGCCTTTGGCACAGTAAGAGCCCAAATTGATCGGTGAATCAAACACAGGCTCTTGACGAACCCAAACGCCGTTTTCAACAATGGCGTCTACCGCACAGCCCACTGAGCAATGCGTACAAACTGTGCGTTTAATCTCAATTTTCCCTGCCCCGATGATTGAAGCACCTTCAGCAGCCTGCGCTTTTTTCACCAAAGTGAGCTGGCTTGCTGCAATACCTACGCCAACACCTAAACCTGAACGGCGCAGAAATGCGCGTCTGTCCATGGTAGGTAAGGCTTGTGATAAGCCCCTGCGCAGGCTGTGCACAAAGGGTGAGCGCTCTGCACTCGTGTTGGAATTCGATTTTTTAGTCAACAACATGAAACTCTCCAAAAACTAAGTGATTCACAGCAAATATGAAGCACTGAGGACAGGCAGGGAAATTGCTTAATGAATTAGACGAGTGTCGTCTTGTAATACTGTTTGACGTGCTCACTCAGCACGTAGCCGCCACCATTTGCTGGCGCTGGCTTGAGCACTTGTGCAACGGCTGCAGGTGCTGGTGATTTGATCAGGCTGACTGAAGCTACAGCAGCACCTGCGGCGCTAGCTGTTAAGAAAAAACCTCGGCGTGAGGCTTTTGGGCTGGTTTCTTGCATGGTTTTACTCCAAGGTCGTCGCGCTGTCATCCAAAGAAATATTCGAATGCATGCTTATTTAATGTAACTGAAAAATAACCACATAGGTAAATAAATGCCTAGGGAAAACACGGATTTTTAGAAAATAAATTTAACAATTCTTGATGCAGGTCATTTACACGAGCATATCAAAGCCCTGAGCTTCTACGCTGATGAAAGCCCGAATCAGTTCAGCCAGTGAGGCGTAAAATTTTGCTTTGGTATTCGTTTGTATCGCATCGCACATTTGATTCGCCCAGGGCTGGATGTGTGCTGCAAAAAACTCGCGCTGGCGCGTTAGATTCGCCACTGCGACGTCTTCGCCAGCTATCAAATAACGCATCACTTCGCACAAATAGGCAAAATGGTCTTCGGTGTCTGACATCGCTTCTGAGCGCTCTAAGCCCAAACTAGCAAGCTCCGTGCGCAATCTCGCCAGCGGTTTTTCATTCAAAAACCCGCTCAAATAATGCGAACCATACAGGTAAACTTCGGGTTTGCCAACACCTCCAAAAAGCACGTCGTATTCGTCTTTGATGGCTTGGTCTGTCATAGACCGCGCGATGCCTACAAATTGTCGCCAAGGCTCTTCTAAAAATGCGCCAGCAGAGGGTGTATCAGTTACTGCAATACGTATTTGAGCTATTAATTCAATAGCTGGTGAGGCATATAATACGCCGGCTATAAGGCCATATATCTCGGATCTGGCGGTTTCCTCATCCAACGTGTTAGAAAGCTGTGAAGCGAGTAGGGAGTCGTAATTTGTTGCCATGTTCACTGCTGTCCTGTTCAAAAATCCGTGATTTTAGATTCGTTGGTGGTCGAATACATGTCGATCACGCGGCAGTCGCTGCACATTTTGAGCCGTTCAGCCGCCGCACCTTGAAACATGCTGTGCCCAGACAATTTGCCCACCATAGCCTCAATCGCTTTGAGTGTGCCAAACGGCTTGCTGCAGCGAATACACGAATACGGCTTCATCTCGTTGATAACCACTGGCTCTTTGCGCGATGGCGCTAAATTCAGCTGCGGCACTAAGGTGATGGCGTTTTCTGGGCAGGTTTTGGCACACAGCCCGCATTGAACGCAGTTTTTCTCGACCAATTTGAGCTGCGGCGATTCCGCATTGTCTTGCAGTGCGCTGGCTGGGCAAGCGTTTACGCAGCTTAGGCACAGGGTGCAAGCATCTTTGTTGATGACGATAGCACCCAGTGGTGAACCTTTGGCTGGCATAGCGATGACTGCTGGTTTTGCAAAGCTTGCAGGTGCAAATTCTGCCAAATGGTCTAGTGCTAGTTCTAAAGTGGCGCGTTTGTCTGCTTGTACGGCAAAGCCTGCATTGCGGCTGACAACTTGTGCCGCAGGGGCTTGCAGTGCAGCATCTACGGTTGATAAATCAAGCGCATTCTTAGCTTCAATCAGTTTGAAATGCTCACCTGTGAAGCCCAATCCGGTCAAGATTGATTGCGCGACTGCCATTTGCTCAACTAAAGCCGTGCGGTACTGCGGCGCTTCTTCATCAGTCAGCAGCACCCACACTTGTGATGCGCCGTAGGCAACTGCCGTCAACCACACATCCAATCCAACGGAAGATGTATGCCACAAACTGACAGGTAGCACACGCGCAGGCACGCCTTGCGTTGTTTTATTAATTTGAGCAGATCGGCCCAGAGCGTTCAATAATTTTGAACCTGCTTCTTGGCTATGCAACAAAATGGCAGCATTTTTGCCGCCACTGCGCGCATAGGTGCTCAGCATGGTTTTGAGTTTTACGCCTTGCTCGCTCGCTCGCGGGTAAGCAAACGTCAGCGCACCGCTTGGGCAAACGGTGGTACATGAACCGCAGCCTACGCATAAATTGGGGTTGACTTTGATCTGTTGGCGGTCTTTTTCGCTGCTGATGGCTTCGGCCGAGCACACGTCGATACAGGCATTGCAGCCGACTTTTTCATTGCGGCTGTGCGCGCAGAGTTTTTGTTTGTAGTTGAAAAACTTAGGTTTATCAAATTCGCCCACCAAGCCACGCAAAGCAAGCAATGGCGCTGGGTCAACGCCGTCCCAGCGGAAATAGCCTTGTGGCAGCGCGTGCTGGGTGAAACCAGTCTCTGCATTCATTGACACAGCAGCACGCAAGTCCAAAATCAAATCAAACTTGTCCGTCGAGCTTTCCGCATCACGGTAGAAGTCAATCGCACCGGCCACTTGGCAAGCTTTCACGCAGCTGCGGTGAGAGGTGCACAGCGACATATCGACTTGGTAGTCCAAACCGATGGCATCTTCTGGGCAGGCGGTGACGCAAGCGTTGCAGCGCGTGCAAACGTCTAGGTCGATGGGGTTATTTCGCTGCCATTTCAGTTCGAAAGCGCCTAGCCAGCCGTTGAGCGATTCAATTTTGCCGCCTAAAACGGGGTATTGGCGCTCTTGCATGGGTAATTGCACAGCCAACAAGCTGCCTGCGGTTTTTGCACCAAGGGTGAAAATACTGATGTCCAACTCATCGCCCAGCAAACCAGCCGTACGTTCAGCCGCTGCCAGTTCACCAATCATGAGCACGCGCCCAGCGCTTTTGTAGGTTACGGTTGAAACGGGTTCTGGCTCTGGCAATTGAGCTGCGGCTAAAAGTGAGGCTATTTTTGGGCTGGCTTGTCTTGCATCTTTGCTCCAGCCACCCATTTCCCGAATGTTCACAAAGCGGATGGGTGAGCTGGCGCCCACTGTTTGCTCGGCTAGCTCCGTGAACAAGCGCTTTTCTTGGGTGCATGCGACGACGACATCTTCGCCAGATTGAATGGCTTGTTGGAAACTGCCAGCCTCACGTCGGCACAGGGTGGTGTGTAGGGTTAAATTTTCATTCAGCGCTGCGCCCAAGCTTATGGGGTCCAGCGGTATGGTTTTGCTGCAATCGCATATCAGAGTGGTCATCGTTCGGTCCGGAAAGAGATGTAGCTAAAGCTATCGTTTGTGTGGGTAAATTATTTGTAGCAGACTGTGCCACAGATTGCATGCTTACGGTATTGGCATCATCCCCTAGGAGTGGGTCTGTGTTAGTTGTAATAGCTGCTTTACTTGCGTTAGCTGCGTTATCAGTTTTGGCTTCTAAAGCAGTTTTTTCAGCCGCTGCTACAGCTTCAGCCTGAGCCTCAGCTTCTTCTTCGGCTTTGAATAAGTTCAAAAACTTGGCGCTAGCCAACTGTCTGAGCATGGATTCAGGCATTGGGTCTGGCTGCGAATAATCGTCAATATAAATGTCCAACCTGTCCATCACGTTGTAATGCGGGTCGGTAAAGAGCTTTTTCATGGCTGAGTTACGCACTTCAGGCGACACGTTTTTTGCGACGAACGGCGAGAAGTCGGATTCTGCCGTCAGTTTATGGACGTCAGCCATCGTCGGCAATGGCGCTTCAGGTTTTGCTTCAGGTTTTTCTTCAAGCGCGGCAGTATCAGTTGATGTGTCAGCTTTATTAGCTTTCTCAGCTTTGCCAGCACCAATCGCCTCAGTTTTTAGTGCATTGGGGTTTAACGCTGCTGGTTTGACTGTAATTTCAGGTTCAGCCAAGGGCTTGCCAGCACGAATATCTTGCTTACGCTGCGACCAACGACCCAAAAACCCTTCTTTTGAGCCATCATTTTTGTTATCAGCCATGGTTGCTACCTCTAGGAAAGCCGCTGCCCTTGTCTTTCTCCGTCGTGATTGACACAGGATTGCCAAATCTGTCCTCTAAACGTTTGAAGCTATCAGGTCGTTTACGTTTTTTGAGTTCATTGACGTGGTGTTGGTCCACAAAAGCTTTTAACCAAACCACAACTTCAGGTGGTAAGGGCACTTGTTCGACGGTTTCTTGTGCATCCAGCCAGCGCCCTGCATCGTGGTAGCTCAAGCTCACCATTTCGGGTTTGGCTATAGGCTCGTCGGTGATGCTGGCTCCATCTTCTGCAATCTCTTCCATGCGCCAAAGCACAAACCAGCACGGTGCATCTGTGGTGACATTGAGGTAGTAGCCTTCGGCATCGTCAGCATATAATTCTGTTGTGTAGCCGCCGTGTTTCCAACGTTCAACGCTATCATTTTTAGATATTTTCAATGCAGTTTTTTCGATTTCAACCGTCGAAACTTCACCCTCCAGAACCACGTCTTCGAGCACCCAGCGATGCGATTGCCAGCGGCTCATGGCGCCCATAATAGGCTCGCGGCGCATGATGACGGAAACTTCTAAGGCTGGGCGTTTGAACGACATATGCCATCATCATATCGCCCAATCCAATCCCGAATAACACTCAGCATATTTTGTGGCTCAATAGCCAGTCTTCATTGCTGCATTGCCACCTAGGGTAATGGAAACAGCACAATACTTGAACTCTGGAATCTTGCCCACAGGGTCAAGCGCCGCATTCGTCATCATGTTCGCCGCTGCTTCGTAGTAAGCAAACGGGATAAACACCACACCCCGCGGCGTACCGTCGTCGCGGCGGATATGAATCGCCACTTCACCACGGCGTGATTTGACGGTGATAACGTCACCCGCATTCAAACCCATGTCTTTCATGTCTGCTCCACACAGTGACGCAGTCGCCATAGGCTCCAGCGCATCCAGCACGGCAGCGCGGCGCGTCATGCTGCCGGTGTGCCAATGCTCTAACTGGCGACCTGTGATCAGCACAAACGGGAATTGCGCATCAGGCCGTTCATCGGCAGGAATAATGTCGGCGGGTACAAGTTGCACACGGCCATCGGCGGTTGGAAAGGTGTCGATAAACACGGTCGGTTGACCAGGGTCTTCAGCGCTCAGGCAAGGGTAGGTCACACTAGATTCACGCTCCAAACGCTCCCAGGTGATGCCAGCAATGGCTGCATGCATCGCTTGTCGCATTTCTTCATAGACCGCCGCCACGCCTGAATGATCCCCCAAGTAGTCCCAATTCAAACCCATGCGGTTGGCAATTTGCTGGATGATCCACAAATCAGGCTTGGCCTCACCCGGTGGTGTGACGGCTTGTTTGCCCATCTGCACCATGCGGTCGGTGTTGCTGACGGTGCCGGTTTTTTCTGGCCAAGCCGTTGCGGGCAACACCACATCGGCCAGCCAGGCGGTTTCTGTCATGAAAATGTCTTGAACCACCAAATGGTCTAAGGCTGCCAAGGCATGGCGGGCATGGTTCAAATCAGGGTCGCTCATCGCTGGGTTTTCACCCATGATGTACATGCCGCGCACCCTATGCGGGTCGCTGTCCGGAGCCAATGCCTTGTGCATGATTTCCACCACGGTGTAGCCGGGCTGGTCGTCCAGCTTGGTCTGCCAAAAATCTTCAAACCAGGCATGCACACCTTTGTCTGTCACGCGCTGGTAATTGGGGAACATCATCGGAATCAAACCCGCATCACTGGCGCCCTGCACATTGTTTTGCCCACGCAACGGGTGTAGCCCCGAGCCGGGTTTACCGATCTGACCCGTCACCGTGACCAAGGCAATCAAACAGCGCGCATTGTCCGTGCCGTGGATGTGCTGGCTCACACCCATGCCCCACAAAATCATCGCACCTTTGGCTTTGGCGAATTCACGGGCTACTTCGCGTAAAGTTTCTGCTGGTACGCCGCAAATCGGCGCCATGGCTTCGGGGCTGTAGCCTTTGACGTTGTCGCGCAGGGCTTCAAAGTTGCTGGCGCGGGTACGAATAAATTCTTCGTCTGCCAAGCCTTCTTCAATCACGGTGTGGATCAAGGCGTTCAGCATCGCCACGTCTGTGTCGGGTTTGAATTGCATCGTGCGCCAGGCATGTGTGCTGATATCTGTACGGCGTGGGTCAGCCAGAACGATTTTGGTGCCGTTCTTGGCCGCATTTTTCATCCAAGTGGCTGCTACGGGGTGGTTGGCTGTTGGGTTGGAGCCAATCACCATGATGAGCCCCGCATGTTCTACATCACTCACCTGGTTGCTCACAGCGCCAGAGCCTACGCCCTCTAACAGCGCCGCCACACTGGATGCATGGCACAGCCGCGTGCAATGGTCCACGTTGTTGCTGCCAAAGCCGGTACGCACCAGTTTTTGGAACAAATAGGCTTCTTCATTGCTGCCTTTGGCCGAGCCAAAACCAGCCAGCGATTTTTTGCCATAAGTGTCGCGCAAACTGACCAATTTGCCTGATGTGTAAGCCAAGGCTTCTTCCCACGTTGCTTCGCGGAAAACCTCACGCCAATCGGCTGGATTGCGGTTGATGAGCTCGTCTTTTTCAACGCCATCTTTGCGAATCAAAGGCACCGTCAAACGCTGGTCATGATGCGCATAGTCAAAACCAAAGCGGCCTTTGACGCAAAGCCGGTTGTGGTTCGCCGGGCCATCGCGCCCATCCACACTCACGATTTTGTTGTCTTTGACGTTATAGGTCAGCAAACAACCGACGCCGCAGAAGGGGCAAACAGAATCAACTTTTTTGTCAACAATTTGTGAGCCGACTTGTGTTTTGGGCATCAACGCACCTGTAGGACAAGCTTGCACGCATTCGCCGCAAGCCACGCAGGTGCTCTCGCCCATCTTGTCGCCAATATCAAACACAATTTCACTGTGCGAGCCGCGCATGGCATAGCCAATCACGTCGTTCACCTGCTCTTCACGGCAGGCGCGCACGCAGCGGTTGCACTGGATGCAGGCATCCAAATTCACCGCCATCGCAGGGTGCGAGTAGTCTGATTTCGGTTGCTCACGGCGCAGCGCTTTCAGCTCTGGGCGCACCGACACATCCATACGAGCCGCCCAGTCGCTCAGCTCACCATGCTGTTGCGACTCGTCATGCTCGTTCCACTTGTAGCCGGTATCTGGCATGTCGCTGAGCAACATTTCTAGCACCATTTTCTGGCTCTTCACCGCACGTTCGCTGGTTGATTTGACATTCATACCCGCAGTCACACTGCGGCAGCATGATGGTGCAAGGGTGCGCTCACCGTCGATTTCAACCACGCAAGCACGACAATTGCCATCGGCTCTGTAGCCTTCTTTGTAGCAAAGATGTGGGATATCGATGTCGTGGCGTTTGGCTGCGTCAATGATGGTTTCACCTTCAAAGGCTTTCATTGCTACGCCGTCGAGTTTGAAGTCAACCAAGGCTGGCATCAACTCTGTTAATTTGGTAGGCGCGTTCATTTTGGTGCTCCGATTTCATGAGGGAAGTATTTCTGAACACAGCGCACCGGGTTGGGTGCTGCTTGGCCGAGACCGCAAATCGAGGCGTCTGTCATCACAATATTCAAATCTTCCAATGTTTGGTTGTCCCATGCGGACGCTTCCATTAATTTTGCTGCTTTGGTTGTGCCAACGCGGCAGGGCGTGCACTGACCGCAGCTCTCATGCGCGAAGAAGCGCATCATGTTCAGCGCCGCATCGCGGGCGGTATCAATCTGGCTCAGTACGATAACGGCTGCCGAGCCGATGAAACCACCATGCGGTTGCAGCGTATCAAAGTCCAAAGGTATATTGGCATGGCTGGCGGGGAAAATGCCGCCCGACGCACCGCCAGGCAAATAAGCATAAAGCTTGTGGCCATCCAACATGCCGCCGCAATACTCGTCAATCAACTCCAGCAAATTAATGCCAGCAGGCGCGAGTTTGACACCCGGGTACTTGACGCGGCCACTCACGCTGAAGCTGCGTAAACCCTTGCGCCCATTGCGACCAAATCCGCTGAACCATTGCGGCCCGAGTTGCACAATGTCGCGCACCCAGTACAGGGTTTCAAAATTGTGCTCCAGCGTGGGGCGGCCAAACAAACCGACTTGGGCGATATAGGGTGGACGCATGCGCGGCTCTCCGCGTTTGCCTTCAATGCTCTCGATCATGGCAGATTCTTCACCGCAGATGTACGCGCCTGCACCACGGCGCAGCTCGATGTGGGGCAACTTGCCTACCAACGCTGCTGGCGGGTTGGCTTGTAGCTTGGCCAGTTCAGCCGTCAACAAACGCCTACAGTCGTGGTATTCGTCACGCAGGTAGATGTAGCAGGCATCAATGCCCACCACTATGGCGGCGACCAGCAGGCCTTCTAAAAACCGATGCGGATCGCGTTCTAAATAGGTGCGGTCTTTGAAAGTGCCTGGCTCGCCCTCATCGATATTCACCGCCATCAGCTTGGGTGCTGGCTGCTCACGCACAATCCGCCATTTACGCCCTGAAGGAAAGCCTGCACCCCCCAAACCACGCAAACCCGAATCTTCCATAGCTTTGATGATGGGCTCAATTTCTAAGCTGCCGTTGGCGATATCGCCCACTAAAGCGTAACCGCCATTCGCCAAGTAGGTGTCATAGTCGGTGTAGGCAGGTGCAATACGAGCTGATGCATGTTCTGGGTGCGGTGAAATGCTCTTTTCAGTCAATTCACTTGTTATAAAATTAATAGCATCATTAGCAATAAATACGCAGGCTAGATCGGTATTTGCTACTGTTTTTACACTCTCTAATGTGGCATAGGGCACGCTATGCTGATGAACCACAACCGCTGGCGCTTGTTCACAACGGCCAATGCAGGGTGCTGGAATCACCCGCATATTGGGGTTGCCCAAAATGGCAGGGAGGCGTTTCAGCAAATCTTGCGCACCTGCCAGTTCACACGACAAACCGTCGCAAACGCGGATGGTCAGCGCGGGAGCTGTGCCGTCGACGGTCTCATCGCCATTTTTGATGCCTTTAACCACTTCAAAGTGGTGGTAAAACGTGGCCACCTCATAAACCTCAGCCATAGGGATATTCATCTCCTTGGCTAAAGCGGCCAAATGCCGCTCATGCAGGCAACGGTAGGCGTCGTTCAACAAATGCAGGTTTTCAATCAACAAATCACGTCGGTAGCCTTCAGTGGGTCGTGCACCTATCAACGCCACGACCTCACTGCGCGATATGTCATCAGCTTGACGTCCTTTTAATTTGCTTTTCTGGCGGATACGTTCGCGCAACTGGTCTGGCGTCGCTAAAACGACAGGTTTTATGGTTGGAGAGGCGAGGGATGCAGTTGTCATATGTTGATTTGTTCCTAACTCAGCATAGTGTGGTGCGCAAAGGAGACAGGGTCAAATTGAATCGAAAAATGTATTCATTCAAAAAATAAATGATGCAATGCAGTATTTTTAAATCAAGCCGTTGATCTAATCGCCAGATTAGCTGCCTAATAATCCACTATGTTCAGCCACATGTTTGAGCCAAGCCTCGTCTTGGGCTAATTCAATCGCCGCCTGCTGCGTGTGCGACGTGCGCAGGTTTTGCGGCATCATGAACCCAATCGGTGTAGCAACCAAAGGGTCTTCCAGCGCCAGCGCTTCTAATTCTGCATAGCCACGCACGGTGTCCAGCATGGCACCAGGCAAAATACTGCAAACCTCACCCGCCACAACAGACACAGCCAAGGTCAGCAATGAGTTGGTTTCAATGATGGGTTGCACAGTCACGCCAGCTTCTGCAAACGCGGCATCCACAATCGTGCGGTTATGCATGTCAGGCGTTAGCAGACACAGTGGCAGATTGCTGGCTTGCTGCCAAGTTATTTTGGTGCCAATTTTGAGTCGGTTGCGCACAT
>JAYUJX010000717.1:0-2745 GCA_043764955.1 Polaromonas sp. | reverse complement strand
CGGACAGGCCGGCGATGAAGACGCGGCGCGGATCAATATCGTGCTCTTTCATGATGGCTTGCGTCATGCTGGCGATCAGCGCTGGTTCGCCGCTGCCCCGGCGCTGGTGGTTGTGTTTGAACCAGTTCCAGCAGCGCTGCGGGTTGGCGGCTTGCGACTGCTCGGGGTACAGCACGCAAAAGCTTTGCTGGCTTGCCCGTTCGTTCATGCCCGTACCAACGGCGAAGTCGTCGGGGTTTTGGGTGCAACCGTGCAACATGACCACCAAAGGCCGTGGTTGACCCGTTGATTGCGTCGGTACGAAGAGCTTGTAGCTGCGTGTCAGCGTTGCATGGGTGTGGCTGCCACTGGTGAACTCATCTGCAACTTCAAACACGCAATCATCCAAAATCATGACTGATGGCGCTGGTTTGAAGGGTGCTTCTTGGTCTGAGACGACGTCGTAGGTGTTGGCTTTTCCGCTCAAAGCGCGTTGAATGGCCGCCGTGGCTTCGTTCAATCGACCGGCTTGCGTCAATCGGGTTGCTTGACGCATCAGGTTTTCTAAGACATTGTTCATAAAAACTTTCTCAGGTTGGATTGTGTTGGGTTGGGTCGGGTTGGACCGGGTTGGATTGGATTGGTTGTCAATCAGACTAAAGATGGCGCGTAGCCAGAGCCGCCTTCACTGCCGGGCTGGCTTGCAGCGAACCCAGCACGTCCAGCGAGGCAATGCTGGCCAAGGCCAACTCGGGGGTCACATCATCGGCAAAGATGACCAAGCCCAGCACGCGAATGTGCAGCTGCTGGTTGGCTGCTTGAACGGCTTGGAGGTCTGCCGCGTTGAAATGCTGCAGCCCCAGCACCAGCATCTTGCGGGAAACCACCTGTTTCACCGCATCTGAATGGGTGCTCAACTGGTTGCGGATGGCCGTGCGAATAAAGTCGGTACGGTTGCCGTAAAAGCCCTCCGCCACCAGCAGATCGATCTGACCCAAGTCCACAAAACCGAGGTTGATGGTGATTTTTTCTGAATCAGCGACTTTACGTTTGCTGATAACCGCTTGGTTTTCTTTTTTCATTTCACCATCTTACCACCATCCATATGGATGGTAAAAAAATGGTGAATAGATGTTTTTAAAGAATTGATGGATTTTTACTAAAAACCCAGCCCCGCCAAATCGCCAAGAAACGAATCAAAACACAAACACAAAGAGAAGAATGATGATTAAGAGTGTGCCGATACCGATATACATAGAAACCTCCTGTGCATCGCTCACCCTCAACGAGGATGGTTAAGCAGACGCGAGTGGTTCATTGGATGCCTTCGACTTGTCGAGGTCTGTGCGATGACATACAGACCATCCAACGCAATGCACCTATCTTCGTCCTTGAGCGCCGACCCATGCGGTCGGACGCTTTTCAGTCATTTGTAATCCCTAACTATTGAATGGAATTTATATGAACTACATAGAACGCGACACCTACGGCATGTACAAAGTCAATGCCAACGATGATTCCGATGGCAAACACGGCCCTGGCCCTGATCTGATGGGTGCTGACACACTCAATGGCAATGACGTTTACAACCCAGACGGTGACGATCTGGGTGATATCAAAGAAATCATGCTGGATATGCGCACTGGCAGAGTGAGCTATGCGGTGTTGTCTTTTGGGGGTTTCTTGGGCATGGGCGATAAGCTTTTTGCGGTGCCGTGGAGTGCTTTGATCCTGGACACGGTGAACAAGCGCTTCACACTGAACGTGAAAAAAGACCGCTTGGAGAGTGCGCCTGGCTTCGACCCGGACAAGTGGCCCAATATGGCAGATGCGACCTGGGCGGAGGGCATCCACGCCTATTACGGGACGATGCCGTCCACGGCCGACATGGACGCTTAGGTCATTCCCTAGAAATCATTTCGATTTATCGTCGAACTCGCTGATCAAACGCGACCAAGAAGCGCTGTACAAGGTATCGGGCACACTGAACTTGAACACGCTTCCCCTGTACAGTCTTGATTGCACCGTTGTTTCACTGCCAACTACCAGTTGCGAGAGCTGCCTAACAATGGACAGTCCCAAACCAAAGCCTTCATCTGTTGCGATTTTATGGCCGGGCACTTTGAAGAATTCATTGAAGATACTTAGTTTGTCTTCATCTGAAATACCAACCCCTGTGTCCCATATTTCAAAATTAAGCTTTTTCTTATTTTTAATGTGACGCACAGCCACCAGCAACCCGCCTTCTCTGGAGTATTTGATAGCGTTAACTATCAAATTACCCAAAATGCGCTTGATGAGTATGTCGTCAATAAAGACACTACCTTCAACATATTTAAATTTAATTTTTAAATTTTTCTTCTGTGCTAATGGTGTGAATTGAATGCTTAATTCTTGTAATAAGTGATCAATGTCGATTTTGGCGGGTTTGTAATCAATGGTGCCCAGCTTTAATTGTTGAAAATCGAACAAGGAGTTGAAAAGCGTGTTGATACCAATACAGGATTGCTGAATTTTCGGCAGCAAAACATCTCCTAATGAAGCATCGTCATGCAGCATAGATGCATACATTTGCATGGCGTACACGGGCTGCCGAACATCGTGAGCAGCATTACTGTAAAACCGCTGGATAGTTTGATTTGCCGAGACGGCGATTTTTCGCTCTTTTTCTAATAACTCTGTTTTTGAATACAAGTCATTAATAAGGCTATTGTTATCAAACTGCAACTCAAAATTTTTCCTCATGTATTTACAAAAAACATTGCT
>JAYUJX010000716.1:0-2746 GCA_043764955.1 Polaromonas sp. | reverse complement strand
ACCGAAGAATCAGACGCTTTAGTATCTTTAGAGGGACTCAAACCAAAATCACACCTTTGCAAAACATGGCATTTCCGTAGGCGGTGCCTTCGCCGCATTGAACAATCAAGCTGGCGGTTTTGACTTTGTCATAAAAAGCAAACCGCTCAACTGCCTCTATCTGCTTGAGCTTAACACCTTCTTTGGCCAGTAGTTTGACCACGGCATTTTGCGCGGCTGTGCGGTGGTTGGCGGGCATATCGCTGACACGCATGTAAGCGGCCGGTTGGGGAACGTGTTCATCTAGCGGGAAAACCGACAAAACGGCTTGACTGGCTCGTTCTAGTGAGATGCCAGGTAAGCGGACCAGCGGTTTGCCTTGCGCCAGGTAGTCGGCGGTGAAGTTGGCGTCTACGACTGCTACCCATTCGCCATGCCCCATGGCAGACAGGTGCATCAACAATTCAGGTGAGAGGAGGGGGTCAATTCCTTTTAACATTTAGACGGTCTCAACTTCTTTAACGGGTTGGTTAACTTGCTCGGGTGCCAAACTGGCAGGATCAATCGCGCCAGTGATCAAACCGACGATTTCTTGCGGGGTGGTTTGGCTGGTTAAGCGGTTGCAGATGATGCGCCCTTGGCGGAACACATAAATGCGGTCTGATAAATCAAACACTTGGCGTAAGTTGTGGCTGATGATGATGAGCGGAATGCCGCGCTCTTTCAAACCAGTGATGATTTGCTCCACACGAGCCGTCTCAGCCACGCCCAGCGCCGCGGTAGGCTCGTCCAAAATGATCAATTTCTTGGCAAAACCAGCTGCACGCGCAATGGCAACGCACTGGCGCTGACCGCCAGACATGCCACGCAAGCTTTCTGACATGTCTTGAATCTTCACGCCTGTGGTGGAGAGCATGGACGTGGATTGCTCACGCATGGCTTTGTGGTTCAAGATGGACAAAGGGCCTAAATTAATGCGGGTGATTTCACGGCCCAAGAAAATATTGGCGGGAACGTCCAAATCTTCTGCCAAAGCCAGTGTTTGGTACACGGTTTCCATGCCTTGGTCACGCGCATCGAGTGGCGATTTGAAGCTGACTTTATTGCCATCCAGCAATAAATTACCACTGTTAGGCTGTTCAGCACCTGTGATGAGGCGGACAAAGGTACTTTTACCCGCGCCGTTATCACCCACAATGGCGACGTGCTCACCGGGCATGAGCCGGAAATTAGCTTCGGTCAGCGCTTTAACGCCACCGTAATGCTTGGTCAGCTTGCTGATTTCAAGCACGGGTTTGGTAGTAGTCATAGGAGTTTATAGTCCAAATAAGTTACTAGCATGCCACAAATTAGTTGAGATTGCATTAGTAAAACTACTAGGTTTATTTAATAGAAACTGTGCTGTAATCTATCCCTAGCAAGTGTTGTACCTTTATATAACGCGGCTATTAAGACAACATCGTCAACTTAAATTTGGAGATTCCCCATGATTCAAAAGCGTTTATTCAGCCAATTGGCTTTGGCTGTCGTAGCTGCTGCAGTTTTGACTGCTTGCGGTAAAAAAGAAGAAGCTGCACCTGCAGCTGCTGCAGCACCAGCTGCAAAAGAGGTGACTGTTGCATACATCACCAACGGCAATACCAACGAAGGCTGGACGCTCATCAACGGTGGCGCAAAAGCTGCTGGCGGTACTGCTGGTGTGAAATTCATCGAACTGGCTGCTGAAAAGGGCGAGTTGTCCAAACAATTGGCTATCGTTGAAGACATGATCACCCGCAAGGTCAACGCTATCGCTATCGCACCCGTCGACAGCGCAGGTATTGCACCAGCGATCAACAAAGCACTCGCTGCTGGCATTGCAGTTATTGCTGTGGACACGGCCATCACTGGCGCTGAAA
Source organism: Polaromonas sp. (assembly GCA_043764955.1). Taxonomy (GTDB): domain Bacteria; phylum Pseudomonadota; class Gammaproteobacteria; order Burkholderiales; family Burkholderiaceae_C; genus Aalborgiella. Next base: position 869 of record JAYUJX010000716.1, on the reverse strand, counting down.
TCACATCTTATGTGGCGACTGACAACGTGCCAGCTGCTAAGTCACAAGGTGACTGGGCTGCTGACCAAGTGGCTGATACAGACACCGTCATCTACGTGACCGGTGACCAGGCCCAATCAACAGGCCGCGAGCGCAAAGAAGGCTTCTTGGCTGGCTTGAAAGCTAAAAAGCCAAACGTGAAAGTGGTTGAAGTGCCTACAACTTGGGACCAAACCATGGCGCAAAACGGCGTGGAAGCTGCTTTGAAAGCCAACCCAGGTGCTAAGGTCATTGCCTGCGCATGGGACGGCGGCGCTTTGGGGGCCAAGGCAGCCTTGTTGGCAGCTGGCAAGAAGCCGGGCGACGTGAAAATCGCTGGTTTTGACGGCTCACCAGGCGGTTTGGACATGATAAAAGAAGGCTGGCAACAAGCCAACTCTGCACAAATGCTTGCCAAAATCGGCAAAGTGGGTGTTGAGTCAGCTATCGCTGCAGCACAAGGCAAGAAAGTCGAAAAGCGTATCGACACAGGTTCATTCTTGGTGTTGCCAGCTAACGTTGACCAATTCGCTAAAGATTCTGGCGTTGCCCAGTTCATGAAGGTTAAGTGATTTTAGATTTAGTAAGATTTTCTAAGAGTTAGTTGAGAGAGTAAGTAGTTAAGTAAGTAAGAAAGTAAATGAGAGAAGCTTAAAGGCGACCGTTGCAAAGCGGTCGTTCTTTTTTATAGTTAGCTCGTTCTTTAGATTTTTAAGTTGTTGTACTTTTGAGGACGGTTATATGAATTCCCTGAGCCCAAGTCTTAACCTAAAGCTAATCACCCGCCAAGAATGGTATGGCGCTTTTGTCGCTGTGATTGTGTTGGGCCTGTTTTTGACCGTTGCGTCCCC
>JAYUJX010000715.1:0-2746 GCA_043764955.1 Polaromonas sp. | reverse complement strand
AGTATTATCCCTTACTTCTGCTTTTCTATTGATTTTCACCCATGGCCGCCGCCGTAATCGCGGCCTGCGAAATCAGCCATTCGCAAAACGCCTGCACTTCAGGCCGCAGGTGGCTGCGTGGTCCAACTATGAGCCAGTAGGCCAAGGGCGTTTCTAGCCGCTCCGTCGGCAGCAATTCAATCAAATCGCCTTTTTCCAAATGGTCAGAAATCAACGGTAAACGGCATAGCGCCACGCCTTGGCCGGTGAGGGCGGCTTGCACGATTTGGTGTGAGTAGTTGAAATACAGCCAGCGTTTGGGCTCTAAATCGGGCAGTTTTTGTACGTCTAGCCAACGCTCCCATGTCAGCCACTCGTTGTGTTTGAAACGGTTGTCGTGATCGGCCTCAATCAATGAAAAGTGGCTCAAATCAGCTGCTTTTTTGATGGAGCGGTTACTTTTCAACAGCCACGGACTAGCCACCACAGCCAATTGCTCGCCGAACAGCCGCGTGGCATGCTTGGGTACAGAGCTTGGTTTTGCATAGCGCAGCACCAAGTCAACGTCACTTGTTTCTAAATTAACAGCGCTGTCGGTCGCTTCAATGCGCAGGTCAATATCGGGGTGGTCGTGCTGAAAAGCTTCCATGCGGGGGATTAGCCACTGGGTTGAAAACGATGCCCAGGTTGAAATCGACACAATTTTGCGCCCTGCGGTACGGCGAATCTGTCGAATCGCACCGTCAATGTTTTCTAGCGAGGGCATCACCGCCCGCAACAATTGCGAACCTGCACCCGTCATCTCCACCGAGCGCGTATGCCGCAAAAACAGGCTGACACCGATTTCGTCTTCCAGCGCTTGGATTTGTCGGCTAACTGCCGATTGCGTCAAAGCCAGCTCTTCAGACGCAACGCGAAAGTTCAAATGCCGCGCTACGGCTTCAAAAGCGCGTAAATGCCCGACCGAGAGGGCGCGTGTGCGGAGTTTGGCTTTGGGCGCAGAGGTAGGGATAGCAGGTGTTTTCATGCTGATGATTCTACGGCAGATGCAAGCTTGATTCATTCAAAATTAGCATTAATAAGATGCCTCTATTTCATTGGACTTAATTTGTCTAGAGCGAGATGATAGAGCCTCATTCATTCGAATTTTGCAACTAAGGAGTTTCACATGAGCGACCTACAAGTCATCAGTTTATTTGCTGAACAAGACAGCGAGCTATGCATCAAGCAAGGCCGCGTGTGGGCAACGGTAGGAGCGGGCGGTGATGACGTTGATGACAACTATGGTGATCACTTTTTAGAAGCGGGTCAAAAATTAAGTGTTTCAAAAGGACAAAACCTCGTTTTTGAATCTATGAACACTGAAATGCCGGTTTTTTTCGATTTCATGGCTGTTTAGGTGTAATTTTTTCCTGTAGACACTGTATTAATTGACTAAATAGCTATTAAAATTATAGCGTTTTAAAAATAAAAGGAACTTGTAAAGTTTTATGGTTTAGTTTCATGTTTTGTTGCTGGCATGCCTTTTTCTTGCGAGAATAGCTTGTAATGTTCAATTACAAAGCATTCATTACCAAGGAGAAGCCATGAAAGGCGACGCACAAGTTATCTCTCATCTGCAAGCGCAGCTTAAAAACGAACTGACCGCAATCAACCAGTACTTTTTGCATTACCGCATGTACAAACACTGGGGATTCACAAAGCTGGCGAAAAAGGAATACGAGGAATCTATTGGTGAAATGAAGCATGCTGACATGCTCATGGACCGCATTTTCATGCTGGATGGCCTGCCAAACTTGCAAGATTTGGGCAAATTGTCGATTGGTGAAGATGTGCCAGAAGCCTTGGCTTGCGATCTGAAAGCTGAAGTGGGTGCGCAAGCAACCATCAAAGTGGGCATTGCGCACTGCGAGAGCGTTCGCGACTATGTGTCGCGCGATTTACTCCAAGGTATTTTGGACGATACCGAAGAGCATATTGACTTTTTAGAAACTCAGATCGATTTGATCGGAAAAGTTGGCATTCAAAACTACCTGCAAAGTCAGGTGGGCGAACTCGGTTAAATCCGTTACCGGCAACATATTCACAGGCTGGCCGATGCTTTGTTGCGTTGGCTAGCCTTTTTGTTTTGCAGTGTCATTTCGGAGCCTGGCTCGCAGCATAAGCACCGATAACGGACGATTCGCGTGCCGTTGACTGACGCAATACGCCTTAAACGGGTCAGCTTTTCAGGTGCAGCTGTGTGATGTTGATCTGTGTGTTGTAGACGCTTCGGTTGTGACTTCATGATTTTTCTATTGCAAAGCTGCTGGCGCTGCGTGTTGCAGTACGCCGTGGGAGGCTGTCTGTGGTTCTCTGTGCTCATCAGTTTGCTGTGCCGCATCAAACGTCGCCCACATTTTATGAAGATTACCTAGCGTCATGCGAAATTGCTCGGTCAAATTGGCGTGACTGATAAGTTGCGATAAATTTGAAATAATTTTCTTCGCCATCAAGTCTTTGTTGCTGATTGTTTTGGGGCAGGTGCATTGTGCGTGAGCCGTCATCAACGCCAGCGTTCCCGCCAACAATGCTTCCGCATGGAGCATGTGGTAATTGGCTTGTTCGTTTAAACCTATTTCAGTATTCATGGCTAGCCCTCATTGGTTTCTTAGTTAAAGATCTGCTGGCTAGACGTATAACAAAGGCAACGTTTGACTGGCTAATACATCCATTATATGAGAATGATTCTCATTTGCGATGTGAGCTATTTAATTTTACGAATTTA
>JAYUJX010000714.1:0-10780 GCA_043764955.1 Polaromonas sp. | reverse complement strand
GTCAATGGGCCGTCGTGTGTCGCCGCAATCGCCACACCTTTGGCGCAGTCGATAGACGAGCCGCCGCCCACTGCGATCAAGCCATCGCAGTTGTTGGCTTTGTAGCTTGCCGTAGCGGCACGCACAGCAGCTTCAGTTGGATTCGACGGTGTCTGGTCAAACACCGCCACTGTCATGCCCGGCAAATTGTCCAGGGCTTTTTGCAGAATGCCTGCAGCCTTGACCCCTTGGTCTGTGATGATCAATGGACGGTTGATGCCCACGCGCTCACATTCTTGCTTGAGCAGTTTGATAGCGCCTGCTTCAAATTGAATATGCGTCACATAATAAATAAAGGCCATATTGCAAGCTCCTCGATTGAATTTGAATCAATCCAGTATTGTGCGCTAATCAATCGAAGCAACTGTCGATAAAGTGACAGATCTACCTAGAGTAAAAACCATCAAAAAATCAACGCTCTAAAAACTTTCGGCTGGCATAACTCAGTGCATCCACGATAGCCACCAAAATCAACATGGCTATCAGCACTGAGCTGGTTTCGCGCATTTGAAACAATCCCAAGTGGTACGACAGCATTTGCCCCAAACCACCTGCGCCGACAACGCCTAAAACTGCCGCAGCACGAATGTTGTTTTCCCAGCGGTAGAGTGTGTAGCTAAGCAATTGCGGCAAGATTTGTGGCAACGTAGCGTACATAAACACGCGTCCTACGCCTACGCCGCGCGTCCGCAAAGCGAAGCTTGGACTGGCAGGTGCATTTTCAATCGCCTCTGCAAACAAGCGCCCCAACACACCTGCCGTATGCAAAGCGAGAGCCAAGGTGCCAGCAAATGGCCCTAAGCCAACAGTAATGAGCAGCATCGCCGCCCACACCAATTCAGGGATGCTGCGCAAGGCGTTCAACACCAACCGAGTGGCACTGCGCCAGCGGGCAGGGTCTTCTGCATGCGATTTGCTGGCAGGCAGCGCCAAAGCCAACCCCAATATGACCGCCAAAATCGTACCAAGGGCGGACATGGCAAGTGTTTCAAGCGAGGCGACGAATAACTTCTTTAAGAAAGCCGGTTCAACATTGGGGGGGAATAATTCGGCAATGAACTTGCCCATTTTTTGAAAAGCCGACCACGTCAAAAACTGCGCCCATTGCAAATCCAAGCTCCAAAAACTTGCAACCATCAAGCACATCACCGCTGCCACAAACCAGCAAGCTGTGCAGTGTGCATCAAATAGTTTGGGCGCAACAACCTTGAAGCTGGTGTTGGAATGAGTGGGCGATTTATTCGATTTCATATCACTCGATTCAAGCCAAACCTTGGCGCAACCATGCACTGATTTTGTCTGCCAGCCATACCAGCAGCATGAAAACAATCAACATGCTGCACACTTCTGAGCCGTTGAACATTTTCATGGATGAGTCCATTTGTTGCCCCAAACCGCCCGCACCGACAAAACCCAGCACGGCCGATGAGCGAATCGCACATTCCCAGCGGTAGACGGTGTAGCTGGTCAATTCCGCAGCCGTTTGCGGCAAGAGCGCGTAGAAGAATGCTTGCAGCCTGCCAGTGCCATTGCGCAGCAAACTCTGCGTGGCATGTGGCTCACCGCTTTCCAAAATATCCGCATACACTTTGCCCAGCATGCCGCTGTACGCCAGCGCAATCGCCAGTACGCCAGACGTTGGTCCTAGACCCACGATGCGCACAAACAGCAGCGCCCACACCAACTCAGGCACGCTGCGCAAAACAATCAACACGCTGCGTATGGCTTGCCGAGCCACACTAGGCAGAAATGCCATGCGGCCATTCAAGGCTGAAATTGACAACACGCGAACCGACAGCAAGCACAGCGGAATCGCCAGCAGCATCGCCAAAGTCAAACCTGCGGTTGCAATAGCCACGGTGCGCCAAGTTTCACGCACCAGCATGATTAAAAATTCAGCATCAAGTTTTGGCGGAAAAAAGTCGGTCAAGAAATGCCACGTTGGTTTGAGAGCGCCAGGTTCAAACAGCAAAGATGGCTTGAATTCAGTCAATTTAAGAAGCGGCCATAGGATGACTGCAGCTGCCAGCCACCAAAACATGCGACCCAACCATGCAGGGTCTCGCAATTCCGGCTTTGCTGATGTCGGTGTCATGTCAGTTTCTGAAGTGATGGCTTGGCTATCTGCACAACATCACCACGGGAGCGGTTTCTACGGTTGTTTGTAAATCATCGACCGCTGGTCCATCTAGCTCGTGCAAATGTTGTTCGTACAACTGATGCAACAGCTCTTTTGTAACTTGAGATGCGGGCAAATCAAATGCAACTGCACCATCACGCAGGCCGATGATGCGCGGAAAATTCGCCAGTGCCATCTCGACATGGTGCAATGTCGTCACCAAGGTCGCTTTGCGCTCTTTGGCTGTGGCTAACAGTGTGTCAATGGCTTGTTGCGCACGGTTAGGGTCAAGCGCGGATAGCGGCTCGTCAATCAAAAATAGCTTAGCTCCTGATGCCAAAGCACGTGCCAAGCCAACCCGTTGACGCTCCCCACCCGATAAGCGGTCAACCCGCTCAAAAAGCTTTTCGCTCAAGTCAAATTGTTGCAGCGCAGCATGCGCAGGCTCTAAATCTTGCGGATAAAGCAAACGCGACAGACTGCGCCAAAACGATTCATGGGGTAATCTGCCGGCTAACACTGCATTGATGACGCGCTGTCTGGGCGGCAGCGGCGGCACTTGCGGCGCTAAAAACAAGCCACCACGCAGGCGCTGTAAAGCTGCGCGTGGTAGTTGCCAAGGGTTGATGCCGTCAAGCGAAATGCTGCCTACGGATGACTGATCTGGCTCAGCGCATGGCGTTAAGGCACAGGCCATCAAATGCAGCAAGGTTGTTTTGCCCGCCCCCGATGGCCCGATGATGGCTACCTGTTCACCAGTACCTACGCGCAAGCTCACACGACGTACCGCGTTGGGCGAGCCCGCCATAGCGGCCGGGTGTCTGCCAGATAGATTATTTAAGTCGATCAACATTCATTTTAGGCAATAAAAATGGCTATAGCCGGCGTATTTATTGCCTAAGCAGCTATGAATATAATAGTAAATTACTTCAGCAACCCCGCTGCACGCGCTGCTGCTTCAATGCCTTTGTAATTTTCAGGCTTGGTGGCTACAAAGCGCGTGGCGCGTTGCAAATCCAAAATTTCCTTGCCTTCAGCTGTTGAACTGTTCAATGCTAAAAACGCTTTTGTGATTTTTTCACGTGTGGCGACCGGCATGTCAGCATGCACAGTCCAGTTGTAGTCATAGTAAGGTGGCGTGGTAAAAATCACGCGTACTTTGCTGGTGTCAACCTTTTTATCAGCAACAAACTTTTCCCATACTGAAATATTCAAAGCACCTGCCTCAACTTTGCCAGCTGCAACAGCGGCAATCGTCGCGTCATGCGCACCTGAGAACGCCACGCGTTTAAAGTCTTTGTCTGCATCAATACCCGCTTGCATCAAAAAGCTGCGCGGCATCAAATGACCAGATGTGCTGGATGCCGAGCCAAAGCTGACATTTTTTCCTTTTAAATCAGCCAAAGTTTTGATATCTGGGTCGCTGGTGATGAAGACGGAGCGAAATTTCTCGTCCTCTTCACGCTGAACCAAAGGCACGGCCTTGCCACCAGAGCGAATACTGGCTTGCACATAGGTAAAGCCACCGTACCACGCCATGTCGACTTGCTTGTTGGCCAAGGCTTCAACGGAGGCTGCGTAATCTGTCACTGGCGTGAATTCAACTTTCATACCCAATGTTTTTTCTAAATATTTGACCAAAGGCGCTGCTTTGCGAGCCAATTCCGTTGGCGACTCATCTGGAATCGCAGTTACTTTGAACACGTTTTGGGCAAACGTCGCAGCGCTAAATACGGTGAGCAAGCCAATGGTGACAACGCGTAAACCGTGAGATAGAGTGTGAGCAAGTTGAAAACGCATAAATATCCTCAAAAATAAATGATCAATCGAGATTAAACTCGAATTTGGACATTTTTGCAGGCGATCAAGCTTTTTGACATGGTTGTAACAGCGATAGTAAGAAAGGGACTTTTGACGCGACTGCTATAGTTACCCAAAAATACCCAAACACTATTGTTTAAGCATATGCCCCATACGCAAAATACGCAAAAAACCAGCATTCTTCCCGTATTTATACAGCGCTACGTTGAAAACCAAGCTGCAGTGCGCGCTGAGTTGCAACAAGGTTTGCTTGCTACTGCTGCAACCACCTCACCCAAGTATTTGTACGATGCGTTAGGTTCGCGTCTATTTGAAGCCATCACCGAGCTACCTGAGTACTACCCCACACGTGTTGAAACGTCTATTTTTGAGCAATTTTTGCCTGATATGGCGGCAGCGGCGGGACTGGGGCATACTTTGATTGACCTAGGCGCGGGAAATTGTGAAAAAGCGGCACGTATGTTTGAGGCGCTTCGGCCTGCAAAATACGTAGCTGTTGATATTTCTGTCGATTTTTTGAAGCAATCGCTTACCAGCTTGCAGCGTCAAAACCCTGAGTTGCCCATGCTGGGCTTGGGTATGGATTTTTCAGCGAGTTTAGAGCTGCCCGCAGAAATAGGCGCTGGCAGCCGCTTGTTTTTTTACCCTGGTAGCAGCATTGGCAACTTTACGCCTGCAGACGCCTTGCCGTTTTTGAGCCAAATTCATGCCGCGTGCAAGTCAGGTACGGGACAAGGTGGTTTGCTGATAGGTGTGGATTTAGTCAAATCCAGCACCGTTTTGCAGGCTGCTTATGACGATGCTTTGGGGGTGACAGCCGCGTTTAATCGCAACATGCTGATGCACATCAACCAGTTGCTGGGGTGTGATTTCAATATCTCCCAGTGGCAGCACCGCGCTCTGTTCAATACCGAGTTGTCGCGCATTGAAATGCATTTAGATGCTCTGCAAGACTTGACGGTGCGATGGGATGGTGGAGAACGAAAATTTGCCAAAAATGACGGCATTCACACTGAAAATTCGTACAAATACACGGTTGAATCATTCACGCAACTGCTTAAAAATGCAGGTTTCCAGGTCGTGAAACCCTGGCAAGATGCGAGTCAGCAGTTTTGTGTGTTTTGGACGCAGGCTTGAATCAGCAATGAAGTTCAATCACAAAGCACACGTCCGAAACCCCGCATAAATATCGGTTCTCTCAGGCGTGAAGTAGTTTCGATACTTCACGTTTTTCATCATAGGCTGCGTCGCCATACAAGCCCCACGCAACACTCGACGAGTGCCAAACCACGGCTCAGAGTAATCTAAATATGGATGCGCCATAAACCCGGGGTAGGGTGCAAATGTGCTGCCCGTCCATTCCCAGACGTCGCCCCACTCAAAATCGCCAGTTTTGTGTGTCGACCGTATCGTGTGCGCGGAAGCAGCCAGCTCCCACTCCGCTTCCGTGGGCAGTCTGCGTCCCGCCCAAACGCAGTAATCTTGCGCGTCGGCAAAGTTGATATGCACAGCTGTAGCTTGCAAATTCAAGGGTTTCCAAATGCCAAATAGTTGCGCATCAAACCCCGAGTCACTATTTTGCAAGCTACGTCGCACATAGCGTGGCAGACTCCGACTTGAGGTTTCTACAAAATTCAAATACTCGCCCCAGTTGACACACCGACTGTCAATGTCAAATTCGGCAACTTCTACAGGGTGTGCTCCCAGCTCATTGTCAAAAACAAAGCCTGCATTTTGGTTGCCCAGCTGAATTGTTTGTTTTTGAAGCTTAAATTGGCACTTAGACGTCGTATTTATTGCCTGAGTTGCTATAGTATTAATAGCTTTTTGGGGGTTTTTTTCATCGGTTGGAACTGCAACGCCCACGGCTTGCGCCATGTAAATGGCAGCCTCCAAATGCATGGCTTCATGGAACATGACGAGGCGGTAGAAGTACAGCGCGTCATCGCTATCGCCAGCTTGAGCCAGCAAATCCAAAGTTTGCTGCAGGGTTGTGGCAAGGTAGGCTTTGCAGGCGACATGCTCTAGCAGCGGCAAGTGCCAGCGCGCCTCATGTGGCACGGTGCTAGAGTTGTGCAAACTGTCTGCTTCTGCCACTATCGACAGCAAACGCGCATGGTTTGCGTCGTAATGGATGCCCAATTCGCGTTGCTGGTTTCTGCCAATCCAGAATTCCTGAAACCACGCCACATGCCCCAGCTCCCACAGCGGCGGATTCAGCTCGTCAGCGTAGGGCAACGTCAAATGGTCAGCGGCAACATAGGCGTCAAACACAGCCAGCGTTTTTGCACGCAAGCTTTGCAAACCGTCTGCAAGTTGTGCTGCATTGGCGCTTCGCCAATTTATAGAAGGGTCTGAGCTATCGCTAGGGTGCATACCGTGCATAATTTGAGGCATATGTTGTCGAAACCATCTATTTGTATCATCAGCCCCGCGCTTGCCGCTGCCAACAACGGCAATTGGCAAACCGCCAAGCGCTGGCAGAAGATGTTATCAGGTGATTATCACGTTGAGATTATGCTGCAGTGGGATGGCAAGCCGTATGACGCGATGCTGGCCTTGCACGCACGCCGTTCGGCGGAGTCGATAGCGCAGTGGCACACTAAGTTTACGAATAAACCCATCGTTTTAGCGCTGACAGGCACAGATTTGTACCGTGATATCGTCATTGATGCCTTGGCGCAGCAGTCGCTCAAGCTGGCGCATCGCTTGGTTGTGTTGCAAGACATGGGTCCCAAAAGTTTGCCGGCAGAGTATCAAAGCAAATGCCAGGTCATCTTCCAGTCCACACCACGCCGCCAGAGCGTTGAAAAAACCACGCAGAAACTACGGGCTTTGATGGTCGGACATTTGCGCTCTGAAAAGTCGCCAGAGACCTATTTTGCTGCTGCCCGGGCTTTGGCGCATCGGTCAGACATTGTTTTAGACCACATAGGCGCACCGCTGGATGCTGCATTGGGCGAGCAAGCACGTCAATTGGCAGCTGAAGTGCCGAATTACCGTTACTTGGGCGAGCAAACCCATGCAGGCACCCGTGCCCGCATCGCCCGCGCCCACGTGCTCGTCCACCCCAGCCGCATGGAAGGCGGCGCGCATGTGGTGATGGAAGCGGTGATGAGCGGCACACCCGTGCTGGCGTCTCGCATTGATGGCAATGTGGGCATGTTGGGGGCAGATTACGCGGGGTATTTTGATTGTGGCGACGCGCAGCAGCTTGCAAATGGGCTGATTGAATGCCGAGAAGGACAAAACCGTACGCAAAGCAAACTCGCTCAATTGACGCGACAATGCAGTTTACGAGAAAAGCTGTTCGAGCCGTTAGCCGAGCAAACTTCACTGCGGCTTATCTTCGCGCAACTCATTTAAAAACTTTTATTCTCTCTAAATTTCTTGAACTGACTCATGCAAACCTCAGACCAGCCCATCCTGCGCGACATTGTTTTGATCGGTGGCGGTCACAGCCACGTGGGCGTTCTCAAGAGCTTTGGCATGAACCCGATTCCCGGCGTGCGCCTCACGCTGATCTGTACCGACATGCACACACCCTATTCCGGCATGCTACCAGGCTATGTTGCGGGGCATTATGACTACGACGAGGTGCATATTGATCTGTCGCGCTTGGTTGCGTTTGCCGGGGCGCGGCTGTACCGTGATGAAGTCATCGGTATTGATCGGGCTGGCCAAAAAGTCATCTGCAAAAGCCGCCCAGCCGTGCCGTATGACCAGCTTTCCATCAACATTGGCTCCACACCGCAGTTAGATGGTGTGCCGGGTGCCGCCGAGTATGCCGTGGCTGTCAAACCGATTCGTAATTTCAACGACCGTTGGCTTCAATTGCTTGAGCGCGTTAAAACGCATGCTGGCAAAACCACCATTGCAGTTGTGGGTGCAGGCGCGGGCGGTGTGGAGCTGCTGCTGGCCATGCAGTTTCGTTTGCGTAATGAATTGACGAAGCTTGGCCGCAATCCCGATGAATTGACTTTTCATCTGCTCACCAGCAGCGACACCATTTTGCCCACGCACAATGCAGGCGTGCGCAGCCGCTTTGATGCCGTGCTTGCACAGCGCGGTGTGCAGGTGCATCGCCAAGCGGAAGTCACACGGGTGAACAAAGGCGTGCTGGCCACCTCCACAGGCCAAGAACTGCAAGCCGACGAAATCATGTGGGTCACACGCGCTGGTGGTGCAGCTTGGCTTAAAAACACGGGGCTACAGCTTGATGCGGAAGGTTTTATCGAGGTCAAAGACACGCTGCAAACCATCAACGACCCGCTGATCTATGCCGCTGGCGACATTGCCAGCATGGTCAATTTCAAGCTGGAGAAAGCAGGCGTATTCGCCGTGCGCCAAGCCAAACCGCTCACAGAAAATTTGCGTAGCGCAGTTGGCGGTGTAGATTTGGAAGCGTATCGCCCACAAACCACTTGGCTCGCGCTGATCAGCACGGGTGATAAATACGCCGTGGCCTCGCGCGGCTGGCTGGGCTTTGCAGGCGTGTGGGTGTGGCAGTGGAAAGACTGGATTGACCGGCGCTTCATGCGCAAATTCAGCGAGTTTCCAGAGATGTCTGCAAATGCGGCGTCATCTTCATCCAATAACGCTCTGAGCGCCGTCAAGCTGAATTCTGAAGAATCCCTGCAAGCCATTTCAGCCATCGCCATGCGCTGCGGCGGCTGCGGTGCAAAAGTCGGTGCAACGATTTTGCAAAACGCCTTGAGCAATCTGCACCCTGTGCAGCGCGATGATGTACTCATCGGCCTCAAAGACCCTGACGACGCCGCTGTGGTGCGCGTGCCGCCCGGCATGGCGATGGTGCATTCGGTCGATTTCTTCCGCGCCTTCATTGACGACCCCTACATTTTCGGTAAAGTTGCTGCTAACCATGCGCTGGGTGATATCTGGGCCATGGGTGGTCAAGCGCAATCAGCCACCGCTGTCTGCACGGTTCCGCCTGGCATGGATGCTAAAGTGGAAGATGTGCTCTTTCAAATGATGACGGGTGCGCTCGAAGTGCTCAACGAGGCGGATTGCTCGCTAGTTGGCGGTCACACCGGCGAAGGCAAAGAGCTCGCGCTGGGCTTTGCCATCAACGGTTTGATTGAAGACAAGCCTGAAGCCATTTTGCGCAAAAGCGGCATGAAACCGGGTGACGTACTCATCCTGACCAAACCCATTGGCACCGGCACCCTGTTTGCCGCGCACACCCGCCTGGCCGCCAAAGGCCGTTGGATTGACGCAGCACTGCAAAGCATGGTGATCAGCAACCGCGTCGGTGCGCAAATCCTGCGCGAGCATGGCGGTACGGCCTGTACCGATTTGACAGGCTTCGGCCTACTAGGCCATTTGGTTGAAATGACGCGCCCTTCAGAAGTGGATGCAGAAATCCACCTCAGTGCGCTGCCCCTGCTAGACGGCGCTCAAGAATGCGTTGAAGCCGGCATCACCAGCTCCCTGCAAAGCGCCAACGTCCGCCTGCGCCGCGCCCTGCGCAACCAAGAAGAATTCGTCAAACACCCGCGCTACCCGCTGATTTTTGACCCCCAAACCGCAGGTGGCCTGCTAGCCAGCGTACCCGCAGACCGTGTGGACGCTTGCATTGCCGCGCTAAAAGCGCAAGGCTACCCCCACACCTGCAAAATCGGCCGCATCTTGCCGCAAGGTGATGCGCTTGAGCCGATTACTTTGGTTGCTTGATTTTGGCTGTAGCCAGCGTATTTATTGCCTGAACAGCTATTGTAAAAATAGCGCTTTGTAGCTGCGGAAGCTGGCTTGTTCCCCCACTCTCATCCCCCGCCTTCTCTCGCCCCACCGGGCGAAAGAAGGAGCCTTCATTTGAGGGCGGGCTGTCGAGTGAAGCTTCTACCAGCAGAGGTAAAGAAATTAGGGTCGGATTCCAATTCAGGACAATTTACGGTTCGACGGACAATCAAATCACATCGAAATTGGACTCTGACCCTATTTTCTGTTCTTTCAATCACTCTTAATAACGACAAAGTGCGGAGAACTTCTGAATTCTTTGAGTTTGTCGGATAGATGAATATGATCGTATTCAGAGCCCATGCGTTCCATTTCAGAGGCACAGAAAGTCAGAAATTCTGACATCTTTCGAAGTTCAGTTGGTGTTGCGCGCAGGTTTATCTCTGCAAGTTCAGAGTGAACAAGGTCCTCAATTGGAAGTCCTTCGTCCGCATAGCCTGAAATTTTCATATTCGTACTGAGGTGGTTGATTTGGAGGTTGAATTAAGCCGTAGCTGTAGCCGTCGAATTTATTGCCTAAACTGCTATTTTATTTGTAGCAATTTAAACTCAAATTACCCCAAAAGCACCTTCAAAAACCCCGAAATATCCGCAATCTCGCGTGGATGCACGCTGTGCGGCATCGGGTAGGCGTGCCACTGGATGTTGTAGCCCAAACCTACCAACACATCACGCGAAGCTTCGGCGCGGCTGAGGACGACGACCTGGTCCTCTGTGCCGTGGGCCATGTAGATGGGGGTGTTGGCGTTGGCGGCGTTGCGCTCTGCGGCGAGGGTGCTGGCTACGGGCAGGTAGCCCGATAGTGCCATGATGCCCGCCAACTTTGCTGAATGGCGCAAACCGGTGTACAAAGCCACCGCGCAGCCTTGCGAGAAGCCGGCCAAGACAATTTTCGAGGGGTGGATGCCACGGGCGACTTCGTGGGCGATCAGCGCTTCCACGTCCTGCTGCGATTTGGCGATACCGGCGGCATCTTCGCGTTTCACAGCGCCTGCGCCCAGCTCGGTGCCAAAAATATCGTACCAAGCGGGCATGACGTAGCCG
>JAYUJX010000713.1:0-10813 GCA_043764955.1 Polaromonas sp. | reverse complement strand
TTTAATAGCGTATTGGCATTTCACCTTCTGTGATTTTCAGATTAAATTTCTCATTATGGAGAATCGACAATCGTCAACTCAAGCACCATCGCTTGCTCCGTTTTCATTCGCGGTAAGGGGAAACCTACTTCATTGAGCCATTCGCCTTGGCAGAATAAGGTACCTGCTTCGAGCTGCTCGAAGAACGGTGCTGAAGTAGCGTGGTGAAAGACGTTTGCGGATTGCGGGCAAACTCGCGTTACTTTGTAAAGTGCATCGGCACTCAACATGGGCAGCTGCATGGCTGGGCTGTATGTCTGTACAGTTGGCAAGGTGCGGTAAACGATGACGATGCAGCGCTTGATGACTGTGCCTGTTTTGCTTGATGAATAGGCCTGCCAAACGATGCCATCGCCGCAACTGCCTTGCCACGTGTGGCCTTGATGTAGCACGAGCCGCAGTGTTTTGTACAGTGAAATCCATGCCGTAAGTTCAGTTTTTTCAGCTGCACTCATCAAACGCACATCGCATTCCACACCCATATGACCTTGCATGGCGACTGCTGCGCGGAATGGCAGCGCCTGTGTCCGCCCAGTGGTATGTGTTGGCACGGGGCCGACGTGTGCACCCATGAATTCTGGCGGTAAAAACTGCATGAAACCACGCTGTACGTTGATACGCAGCAGTGCATCGTTGGTATCGCTTGCCCAAAAGCGTTGCACATAAGGCAGGATACCCATGTCAATACGAGCACCGCCAGAGGAGCAGCTTTCAATTTCCACCAGTGGGTGAGCCTGTCGCAAACGATCAAGCAAAGCGTACAAGGCTAGGCTGTTGGTGTGGTAGGCCGCGCTACCCGCATGGCGCTGGATGCCTGCTATACCGTCGCCCGCACCTTGCACCGTTGCAGTCAAATCACGGTTCATGTCCCATTTCAAATAACGTACCGTGGTGGACTTGAGGATTGCGTCGAGCTTGCTGAAAAGGTAGTCTTGCACATCAAGACGATTCAAATCCAGCACCAATTGGTTGCGACCTGTTTGTAGCTGACGGCCCGCGATTTGCAAAGCCCAATCAGGGTGTTTACGAAACAACTCACTATCAGGATTCACCATTTCTGGTTCGACCCACAGTCCAAACTCCATGCCTAAGCGTTCAACTTCAGTAGCCAGTGGTTGCAAACCGTTGGGGTATTTTTTCGCGTCTGGCCACCAGTCTCCCAAGCCGGCGCGGTCATGGTCGCGAGCGGGAAACCAGCCATCGTCGAGCACAAAGCGCTCGACGCCAATGGCTGCCGCTTGTTTTGCTAAGTCGTACAACACATTGCTTTGATGGTCAAAGTAAATCGCTTCCCAAGTGTTGAGGTGTACTGGGCGCGGACGCATCTTGCCACCCGGCCACTGAACTCGACCACGGGCAGATGCGTGAAAAGCTTGCGCAACGCCGTTCAAACCATACTGCGAACAGACGGCAACGACTTCAGGTGTTGCGAGTTGCTCGCCAGGCATCAACCGCACCTCACCCGGTGCCAGCCACTCTCCTAGCTGCCATTGCAAGCCACCATCAGGAAGACGCTCTATCAATTGCGTATGGTTGCCTGACCAAGCGAGTTGCGCACCATAGGTCAACCCATCATGCAAGTCAGATTTACCAGTTAAGACCACAGATCCTGGAAATTGGTCATGTCCATTGCGTCCTCGTCTGTTGTCTCTGCGCCAAGTACCTTGCTCAAGATTATCTTGACAAACTAGGAATTCGTTCGCCCACTGCCCTTTGTAGGATTGAACGGTTTTACAGTATGCGGGCAGTGGCAGCGTTGCTGCAGCCAACCATTGCACCTCTAGTGGCTGTGCCTCTGCTTGAGGTTCTGCGTTGATCAAAATGCTGCGCATCGTCAAAACATCAGAATCATGATCAAGTTGCAAATGTTGCTGCAATTCGATCCGCGAGACAGCATCTGTCAAAAAGACAGTAATTGCATTGCGTCGTTCATCTAGTTCAAAGCGCGCTTCTGTAAATTGCACAAAACAGTCTTGCCCCCCACGGTGAACTAGTAAGCTTGGCGATGAAAACCAGCCCAAACCTAAGCCGGCGCACGTGTTGAGTGGCTGATCAAAGTCCATAGAGCTGGGCGATAATGCCCTCGCCTCGCGCCTAGAATGCTGGTATTTCACAGGATTCCAGTGAATTAATTTGTTGCCCCAATAATGCCAAAGTGGCGCTTCGGTGGATGAAAATTCCAAGACAAGACTGACACTCTGGCTGTGAAGCGCCAGAAACTTATTTCCTACCGACATTCGAGTACTTAAACCTTTTAAATCTTGTTAACCTTTACTTGCACCCAACGTCAACCCTTCAATGAACTGTTTTTGCATCAAAAAGAATATGCCAATTGGCGGCAAAGCGGCGAGCAAAGAGCCAGCAGAAACCAAATGCCATTGCGCCACCCACTGACCGTTGAGTGATTTCAAACCACCCGTGACCGGCATGGCATGGTTGCCCTGAATGAGTACTGTGGCCCAAAAATAATCATTCCAAATGAAAGTAAATATCAAGACAGCCAGCGCAGCCAGTGCTGGACGCACCAAAGGCAAAACGACTTTACGATAAATTTGAAATTCCGTGGCACCCTCAATACGAGCCGCTTCGATCAATTCATACGGCAAATCACGGATGAAGTTGCGCATAAAAAAAGTACAGAAACCTGTTTGAAAAGCTACATGGAACATAATGAGACCAAATACGGTGTCATAGACGCCCAAGGCCAAACTTAAATCGCGTACTGGCACCATCAAAATTTGAAACGGCACAAAATTACCGCCTACAAATATAAAAAATACCAGTAAATTTAATTTGAAACGATACACGCCAAGCGCAAAACCGGAAAAGCTGCTGAGTATCAATGAACCAATAACAGTCGGAATAACAACGTAAAAGCTGTTACGAATGTACTGCAAGATTGGCGTGTCCGTAACGATTTGCTTTAAATTTGCAAACAAACTCCATGTCGGCCAACCCCAGTAATTTCCTGCCGCTAAGTCTCCGCCGCTGCGCACAGCTGTGAAGGCAACCGCAATAATAGGTAAAAGCCAGATCAGCAGCGAAATCGGCAAGGCTACTTTGTATAACCAGCGTACGGGCGTTGCCGTTTTTTCAATGGGTGTAGGAAACATAGGAGTAAGCTCACTAATATGTTGAAGCTTATGCCAATTCTTTTTCTTGCCGATAAATACGGAAGATAAAGAACAAGATATAGACCAACGTGATTAAGAACAGCACCGTCGCAATCGCTGTGCCATAGCCTATGCGGTAACCATATTCACTGAGCGCTTTCTCATACATGTAGTACGCCAAAACTCTAGATTGGCCATACGGACCACCTGAAGTCATGATGGAGATCATGTCGAAACTTCTTAAAGAGCCGATGATGGTTACGACAACTGCAATAAAAGTAGCTGGGCGAAGCTGCGGCAATATGATGTGCCACAACAAATTCCATCCTTTAGCGCCTTCTAGCCGACCTGCTTCAATCAAGTCGGGGCGCAAATTATTCAAACCTGTCAAATACAAAATCATAGTGTACGCAATTTGCGGGTAGATGCCAGCTACAACAATGCCGTATGTTACCAACCGCTCGTCAGACAAGATACTTACTGAATTGAAGCCAAAGAACCGCAACACATCACCTACCAAACCAAATGATGGGTTGTAAAACCAAGTAAAAATCAAACCAATCACCACTTGTGAAATAACAAATGGAAAAAAGAAAAGTGACTTAACCAGTCTGATACCAAATACTTTTTGATTCAAAAATAGCGCCATGAACAACCCAGCAGGCACTGCGAGTAAAAAACCAAAAAACCAGATTAGATTATTTTTTAAGGATATCCAAAAATCAGGATCCGTCCACAACTCAACATAATTATCAAACCCTACAAATGTCTTATCGCCCAGACCATCCCAATCGTAAAAACTGATGGCGATAGACTGAAAAATGGGTGCGATAACATACAACGTAAACACAAGTATCACTGGCGCTAAAAACAACCAAGGCGCAAGTTGACGCTGGTTTTCTCGCCACCAAGATCGTTTAACAAGTGTATTTGGTTGCATAGTGATAGTCGCTTTTTAATATTTTTCTAAAAATGAGACGAGGTTTCAGTTGGTTTGAAACCCCATCACTTTTAACTATTACTTATACGCACGCTTACGAACTGCCTCGAGTTGCAGCAGTATTTCATTGCGCTGTTCTGGTTTAACCATATAGCGCTGGAAACCTTCCATGCCCGCTTTTGCCATTTCAGCATTCGCATCACGGTCATAAAATTGTGCCAGTCCAGCTGCATTGCTGAGCATTTTGAAACCCGCTTGGATGAACGGGTCATCACCCACTTTAGCTTCGTTGTTGACTGGCAATTGGCCTAAAGTTTGATTCATCGTGGTTTGAACATCAGACTGCGTGATATAGGCTAAGAAGCGCTTAGCATCAACCTTGTTTTTGGCTTTAGCTGGAATATGAATAGTGTCTGTAGGTGCATCTTCAGCCATAGGCACATTGTTGATTTTCGGAAACTGGAAAAATCCCAGCGTGTCATTTGTCATGCCCGCTTTTTTAAGCGGCTCAACAGCGAAGTTGCCGATTAAATACATCGCAGCTTCTCCTTTGACGAGCGCGGGTAAGGCATCTTGCCAATCGTAGCTGGCGTGGTCTGCAATGTAGTAGCCAGACTTAGTGAGTTGATCCCACTTGTCAAACACTGCTGCAACACGTTTGTCGGTATAAGGCACTTTACCGTTGGTCAAATCCATATGGAAGGCATAACCGTTGACACGCAAATTCATATAGTCAAACCAACCACCAGTTGGCCACAGCGCTTTTGTACCGATGGCAAACGGCGCGATGTTGGCAGCTTTAAACTTGGCGCTCGCAGCAAGCAGCTCTTCCCAAGTTTTAGGAACAGCAACGCCCTGTTTGGCAAAAACACCTTTGTTGTAGTAAATACCCCATTGGTAGTAGGTGTACGGCACGCCCCACTTTTTGCCGTCAATCGTCATAGAGCTAATTGTAGATTTGAGCTTCTCATTCAAACCATTTTTAGCCCACACATCTGAGACGTCTTCAAATAACTTTGCTTTGACAAACGGTGCCATGCGATTGCCCGCATACCAGGTCACAACGTCAGGTGGATTTGCTGATAAAAAATTACGAATCGATGTCTTGTAACCCTCGTGGTCGAACGTATTTATTTTGACAGTAACGTCTGGGTTCGCTTTCATAAACCCATCAACTACAGCTTGGAAGGCAGCCTTTGGTGCAGGGTCAGAAGCATCAGTATTGATAATCAATTCTCCCGCGCTGGCTAGCCCAGCAGCCAGTCCGATGATAGCCGCCGTAATAGGCACAAGTAAGTGTTTTTTCATTCTAAAGACTCCATAAAAATGTCTTAAATCGATCAATTTAAATTAAGACGGGTTAACAAACTTGCCAAATCGCAATACCCTGCGGGGGAATGACTTCTTCCCCCAACAGAATTCTTATGGGTTGCTGCTTTGATGCATCAACCGCATTACTAGGCCGCCAAGCCACGGCTTGGTTCGAAAAATTTGCAGCCAAAACAACGTCGCCCAATTGACTCAATCGAAGCCCTAGCGGCACCTCTTGAACATGCAACCCTGCTAATGTGCAGAGATCAATCATCAATTGCTGCCAGCCAGCATCCGCTAGCCAAGCTCCTGAATAAGTCACATTACCTTTTCTCGTAACAATGGGGGCTCCTTTAGAATTCACCCAAATTGCATCGGCATCTGTACATTGCATATCTTCAATCCAACGTGACGCGAGTGTTACTGGCTTTGCATGGCTTTTAGATACCGAATCAGCCAAGTAAAGTGGTTCGCTCATGGATGGTGGTAGTGAACTTACTCTGCGAACTCTTACGCCTACCAACGATGTCAATGACCCAGGCGGTAACGGCTCTGATATCGCCAAATTTTCTGTCTTGCTGCCCGCTCTGGGTGCAGCCAATATTTGTGCTTTGCTTTTTACGAGTTGATCCAATAGTGCGGGCTCGACTACCCATTGAGCTGCTACAACCAAGACACGATACCCATCTAAGTCTGCTTTGCTAGAGACAATATCAACATCAAGCCCCAAGCCTCTAAGCAAGCTGTACAAACGAAAAACCAGCTCAAGTGCGTTGTAGTCCAAGCCTTGCGGTTGTATTTCAGCCATCCAAATAGACTCATAGTCAAAAATCACGGCAACATCTGCGCGTCTTTTTTTCAATCCGACCATGCCCGGAAAGTGACCCATGATATTTTTTATTTCTTTTGCTAATTGCTTCACCTCAAGTGCACCTTGTGCTTCGCTGCTATCCGGAGCCAGCAAACCAGCATGCATTTGCTCTTGTGCAAATGGCGCTTGGCGCCAACGGAAATAGCTTACCAAGTCACAACCATGCGCCATTGCTTGCCACGTCCACAATCGCACCATACCGTCTTTAGGGATTGGGTTCCAATGCGCCCAATTCACTGGACCTGGCTGCTGCTCCATCACCCACCATTTATTGTCCTTGCACATACCGCGATACAAGTCGTAATGGAAACTCGGTATGTCTGGATGTCCAACTTCTGCCCAAAGATGTTTCTCTTGTGCGTTCAAGAAAAACATTTGGGTAAACCCAATTGGGTAGCTGTCTAAAGAGGCAACGTCAAGGCTTTTCGACACTTTATAGTGATCAAACTCGGTGAAGAAGCCCATGAAGTTGTGGGTAATGAACCGTCCTGGTGATTCACGCCTAATGATTTCAACTTGCTCGTCATTAAATTCAACCACTTGGTCCGACCCGAATCGCTTCCAATCCAAGCACAGCGCTGGATGAGCTTCAGTTACAGACTGAAAAGGAGGGTCAATTTCTTCAAAATTTTGATAGGTTTGACTCCAAAATGCATTGCCCCAGGCGGCATTGAGTTTGTCGATACTTTGATATCGCTCAGACAACCAATGCCGAAATCGGCGACGCGCATCGTTTGAAAAACTCTCTACCGTGGAATGGCAACCATATTCATTGTCCGTTTGCCAAGCAACAACGGCAGGGTGTTTGCCATAGCGGCGTGCGACCGCAGTAGAAATTCGTTTTGATTGAAGTCTGAACGATTGGCTAGAAAAACAATAATGCCTTCTAGAACCAGCTCGTTTGGGCTGACCATTGATACCTATCGCCAATATCGAAACGTCTTGGTCAACCAACCACTTCGGCGGCGTAGCCGTTGGCGTACACATGATGATTTTCAAGCCCGCATCCGCTAAAATTTGTACCACTTTGTCCAACCATGTCCAGTTGAATTGCTCCGCCTCAGGCTCAATACAACTCCAAGCAAATTCCGCAATCCGAACATGCGAAATTCCCATCTCCACCATGCGTGCAGCATCTACAGCCCAATAATTTTCAGGCCATTGCTCGGGGTAATAACAAACTCCTAGTTGCATCATAATTGTCTAAGGGCTTTTTGTGCTGTGATTCAAATGCGCTTGCTGTCTTTTAGCTCATCGTCGGAGACGCTTCGCTGAAGGGCTAGGCCGCGGTCATCAAACATATAAATTGAAGCCGGCGACAATGCGACTTGAATCCGATCTCCGGCTTTGTTGGATGCATGACCTGGCACCTTGACCATCCAAGCATCCTCTGCCGAAATATCATCATTTCCGCTGCTAGATTCAAGGTAAACATGCGTCACCTCACCCAAATGCTCTTGCCAGCGCACTGTGCGAGTGATGCTTTGTGGCCCCCCACCTAATAGAATATCTTCAGGCCGAATACCCATCACAACCGTTGCGCCAACAGCCACATGCGCAGGCTTGACCCTAGCCTCTACCGTTTCGCCGGTACCCAGCTCCACCTTGACGGCAGCATCAGTTACAGCAACCACTTTTGCGCTTGCAAAGTTCATTTTCGGGGAGCCAATAAAACCAGCGACAAATTTATTATTAGGCCGATGATAAAGCTCAAATGGTGTGCCATGTTGCGCCACACTGCCAAATTTAGCGACATCTGCACCTGTGTTTAACAGCAAGATACGATCTGCCAAAGTCATCGCTTCTACTTGGTCATGTGTCACGTACACGGTGCAAGCCTTGCCAAATTCGCGGTGTAGCTTGGCGATTTCAAATCTGGTCTGTACACGCAGAGCAGCATCCAAATTGGAAAGTGGCTCGTCAAACAAAAAGACGCCTGGCTCACGCACAATCGCGCGTCCAATGGCTACGCGTTGTCGCTGACCACCGGAAAGCGCTTTGGGTTTGCGATCCAAATAGGGCGTCAGTTGTAACATTTTTGCTGCATTTTGGACACGTTGATCAATGACTTTCGGGTCTAACTTGGCTAGACGCATGCCAAAAGCCATGTTTTCATACACACTCATGTGAGGAAACAAGGCGTAGCTTTGAAAAACCATCGCCACCCCACGCTCAGCGGACGGCACATTGTTCATGACCTGGTCGTTGATCAGCAAATCGCCTTTGGTGATCTCTTCCAAGCCAGCGATAGTGCGCAGCAGCGTCGATTTACCACACCCCGAAGGCCCAACAAAAACGCAAAACTCACCTTGTTTGACTTCGAGATTAACGTCACGAATGACATCAATGCCTTCGCCATAAGATTTATAAAGTGATCGAAGCTCTATGTTAGCCATGAGTTGTCAAACGTTTGTGTTGGTGAAAATGTTAAAGCACAATTATGCTGATAATATTATTAGCAAAAATCAGCATAAACCCTTGGTTTTGAGATTATTTGAGTCAACAGTGGTAAACAAACTTTGTCTCGAATTGTTTTTTTACATCCATTTATTAAATAAAAAGCTCTTTGTTATTTTATAAAATCACCGATTCAGTGCTAACATGAAAGACTTGATAATAATTAATAATAGTATTAGCAAAATATGACTGATTCCATCGATCTACAAAAAAAATCGGCGCAAAAAACAAAAAAATTTGCACCCCGACCGACGATGACTGACGTTGCTAAGCTTGCGGGCGTGTCGCAATCGACTGTGTCTATGGTGCTCAATAACGTCACCAGTGCACGCTTATCTGCTAAAACGCGCGGATTGGTGCTGGATGCTGCATTGGCATTGGATTACCAACTCAGCTATATAGCGCGCCCGACTGCTGCGCAACTGCGTCAATCACTCAAAGAGCCGCTGACAAAAATCAGCCACGCAAGGCAGCGCAAATTGATTGTTTACCTGGTCGATGAACTCTCCACTAGCCCGCATCCTGCCGTTTGTGTTGACGGTGCGCGTGACGCAGCTTGGAAGCATGACTGCGTCTTGAGCGTCGCTGTCACACACGGCAATCCAGACCAAGAAAAAGCCATCATAGACACGGCGATGTGTAACCCCCTGCTACTCGGATTCATCTATTCAGCCATTTTTACGCGTCAAGTTGAGCTTCCTGAAGCTTTGAACAACTTACCCACCGTTCTTCTGAATTGTCACGACGAAAAACACAAACTGCCCACAGTCGCGCCCGGTGAATTGGCTGGAGGACATGCTGCTACAGATTATTTAATTGCCGCAGGCCATACCAGAATAGGCTTTATCAACGGTGAGCCGTGGATGGAGGCCGCCAAAGACCGATTGAAGGGCTACAGACGTGCGCTCGCCACGGCAGACTTGCCGTTTGACCCTGCCATTGTGCGCGAAGGCGATTGGATGTCAGGCTCGGGTTTTGAGGCCACCCTGTCAATCATGAGCGAAACACGCCCACCCAGTGCCATTTTTTGTGCCAATGACTTGATGGCTATCGGTGCCTTAGAAGCTCTGAAAAGCAAAGGCTTTCGGGTGCCAGAAGATGTCTCTTTGATGGGCTACGACGACCAAGAAATTTCTAGGCATACACACCCCGCTCTAACGACAGTTCTGCTGCCAAATTATGAAATGGGGCGCTGTGCCGTCGAGTCTCTGCTGGCTGAGATCAATCGCGCGCAAGACGAAGCTACAGGTATTCAACACACAGCTAGAAGACTACTCATAAAAGTTGATTGCCCCATCGTGGAGCGCGACAGCGTGTCTCGTCCAGAGTCAGGCACTAAGTCAGCTAAACCCAAAAAGCCTTTATAACTGTATACATATTATTCTCGTTGCATTAAGAAAATTACTACCTTTAAGCGCATAATTTCCAGTAAAATATACCAATAGCCGTCGTATTTATTGCCTAAACAGCTATGAATTCAATAGCAGATTGACGTATCAAATCCAACGATTTTCCTGCACTGTACAGGCCTGAACCCATGCCGAAGCCGCTGGCACCGGCTTGCAGGTAGGCGGGCATGTTACTGGGAGTAATGCCGCCTACGGGAATGAGCAAACAGTCCGCAGGGAGCACGGCGCGCATGGCTTTGACAGCGCTGGGGGGCACCATGTCTGCGGGGAAGAACTTCAAGCCCTGCGCGCCCGCGTCCAGTGCGGCGAAGGCCTCTGAAGGGGTGATGACGCCGGGCAGGCAGACCAAGCCCAGACCAACCGCCGCGCGAATGACATCAACATTGCAATTCGGCGAGACGATGAGCTGGCCGCCTGCGTCGTAGACGGCTTGCACGTCTGCCACGGTCATCACCGTGCCTGCGCCTACCATGGCATGCGGCAGCGATTGGCGCAAAATTTGGATGCTTTCCAGCGGCGAAGGCGAGTTGAGCGGCACTTCAATGATGCGAAAACCGGCCTGCCACAGCACGTCGCCCACAGGCTTTGCCTCGGCGGGGGTTAAGCCGCGCAAGATGGCGACCAACTTACATTTGGCAAGGTGCTGGCGCAGCTGAGTGGCTGCTGGGGTGTA
>JAYUJX010000712.1:0-2764 GCA_043764955.1 Polaromonas sp. | reverse complement strand
AAGACGGCGCGGTGATCCAAAAGTTTGTCGATGCCGGTTTGACCTTCTTCGTCTCGACTTCTTTCAGCAAAAGCTTCAGCCTGTACGGCGAGCGCGTGGGCGCTTTGAGCGTTTTGTGCACCGACAAAGCCGAGGCCGACCGCGTCCTGAGCCAGCTCAAAATCGCCATCCGTACCAACTACAGCAACCCGCCTACACACGGCGGCACCGTCGTGGCAGCAGTGTTGAACAGCCCAGAGCTGCGCAAACAGTGGGAAGACGAACTCGCAGAAATGCGCGTCCGCATCAAAGCCATGCGCAGCAGCTTTGTCGAGAAACTCAAAGCCGCCGGCGTCAAGCAGGACATGAGCTTCATCACCACCCAAATCGGTATGTTCAGCTACAGCGGTTTGAGCAAAGACCAAATGGTGCGCCTACGCAACGAGTTCGGCGTCTACGGCACAGACACCGGCCGCATGTGTGTGGCCGCACTGAACAGCAAAAACATCGACCACGTCTGCGCGTCTATTGCTAAAGTGATGTGATGTTTTCAGTGTTTAATCCAACTCTATGAACCGTACTCTGCGTAGTCTGCTCTTGATCTTTGCCATTTTGTGGCAAAGCTTGGCTATGCTGAGTCCGTTGTCTATTGAAAAAATAGCTGCAAGCATCGATCACGGCGTCTTGCATACCCAAGAAGCAACGCATCACCACCATGATGATGCATCCGCCCATATTGAAGATACTGCAGAAGGCTTGTATCACCAACATGCTGACAGCGGTATGAGCACACTCGGACTGCTGCCAACAATCACATCTTCTTTGTCATTAGCGGCTCCTCTGGCATTTGTTGCAGCGCTTGGCACAACGCGATCTTCTCCCACTTTAGAGGGGCTACTTCGCCCCCCGCGTCTTCAGTCTTGAAGATCGCGTCAGCCGTATTCATTAACGGCTGATTTTCAAGTATTTTTGCTACTTCGTCATGCTGCAACTCAGCGTGTACGTTTATGCCGTCATATCTCCATTCATTATTTATGCTTAAAAATAAACCATTAAACGTACCGTTACTTCGTTTTTTAATCCTATTTGCCGGCTGTTTTCCCTTGCTGGCTTTGGCACATGGCATTTCTGAGGCCGACCGTCTGAGCATGCTGTCTGGCGGCTACATCAGGTACATCGGCCTGGGGGTCAGCCATATGCTTACTGGTTATGACCATTTGCTGTTTCTTTTCGGCGTGGTGTTTTTTCTTACTACGTTCAAAGAAGTTGCAAAATTTGTCACCGTGTTCACGATCGGGCACTGTATCACCTTGATTTTTGCTACTTTTTTCAAAATCACTTGGAACTACTATTTGATCGACGCCATCATCGCCATCAGCGTGATTTACAAAGGCTTTGACAACAATGGCGGATTTCAAAAGTATTTTGATATGAAGTCGCCAAATCTGCTGTGGGCGGTGTTCGGATTCGGGTTGCTGCATGGCTTTGGCTTGTCTACGCGTCTGCAACAATTGCCTTTGGGAGATGACAACACCAGTATTTTGCTGCGTATTTTGAGTTTTAACCTGGGGGTTGAAGTTGGCCAAATAGCGGCGTTGACTGTCATGGTTGGCCTGCTGGCGTTTTGGCGGCATCACCCGTCGTTCAAACGCTTTAGCTTTGCGGCCAACTTGGCGTTGGTTTATGCGGGCGTGCTTTTGCTACTCATGCAATTGCACGGTTACTCGCACGATGTTGACCCGAATGGCTTTAGGTTCCCAGCACAAGAGCATATGCACTTGCACCAAGATATGGATGTCGAAAAATCCATACAAACAGACCGAGATAAACTCTAATAATCTTAGTTATTATTTTCTTTAACTCATTGATTTAATTCAATAATTTCTTTTGATCTTATTTATTCTTTAGGACAAACCATGAAAAATTTATTCACCACTGCCGTATTAGCAGCCACTTTAAACTTTACTCCAACCGCTTTTGCGGGTGAAGATAGCAGTTGCCACTTTCACGGCTCTAAGCCCGCTGCTGAAAGCACGGTCATCGGTTGCGCCAACCAGCGCCGAGACGCTTTGGTCAAAAGTGGCAAATTAAGCGCCGCTTGGACAGCTATCAAACATGAGCAATTGGCCTTGGTTAATGGTCAAAAAGGCAAAGAATGGAAAATTTCCTTCAAAAATACTGCTGAGCAAGACAAGGCTAAGGAAAGCTTGTACATGTTTTTCACGCCATCTGGCAACTTCATTGCGGCTAACCACTCTGGTAAATAAAGCATGACCCCTCCCCTCAACTTGCTCAATCCTGCCAACCGCCCCGCCTTGCGCGGTGGTGCGTGGGCACTTTTGGCTGCTACCTTTTTCGGCTTAAGCACGCCGTTGGTGCAGCGGTATGGGCAAGGGGTGGGGGCTTTTACGACGGCAGCTCTGCTTTATGCAGGTGCTGCTTTTTTGGCGCTATGGATGCGCCAACCTATTGAATTAGAAGCAAAATTAACTCGTTCTGATGCACCGAAAATCATCGGTATGGCCATCTTTGGTGCGGTTATTGGCCCTGCCGCACTGGCTTGGGGTTTGCAGCGTACCAGTGGCACCAGTGCGTCGTTGATGCTGACTTTGGAAGCACTTTTTACCGTTGTTTTAGCTTGGCGCTTGTATGGCGAAAGCATGGACAAACGCGTTGGATTGGCAATGCTGCTGCTCTTTGCGGGTGGCATCGCTTTGGTCGCAGACCAAGGCATGACAGGGAATGCCCAATTGATGGGTTTGTTAGCCGTGCTGGCAGCGACAGC
>JAYUJX010000711.1:0-2774 GCA_043764955.1 Polaromonas sp. | reverse complement strand
GGGGGATTTACAACGCGTTGGTGAAAATCGGCGCATCAGGTCAAGCTTCAATTGACAAAGTCGCTGGCCCTGTTGGTGAGGCGCTGATCATGACTGCGATCGGCTTGGCAGTCGCCGTGCCAGCCGTCTTGGGCTACAACTGGCTGGTGCGACGCAATAAAGTCGGTATGGACGGCGTGCGTGCTTTTGGTTCAAGTTTGCATACCAATTTGTTGCAGCAAGCGGATAAGCCGCACGCCAAATAAATAGTAAAAAAAATGGCAATCACATTCAACAAAAGCCGCAGCGACGATGATGCGTTGATGGCGGAAATCAACACCACGCCCTTGGTGGATGTGATGCTGGTGCTGCTGATTATTTTCTTGATCACGATTCCAGCGGTGACGACGTCGATACAGGTGAAGCTGCCCAAAGAGACGAATCAAATTAGGGAAACGCAAACTGAAAACATCATCATTTCGGTGAACGATATTGGTGATGCTTATTGGTTTGACAGCAAGCTAAGCTCTTTTCAAGAGCTGAAAGGCAAGCTAGTAGCGCTGAAAAAGCCGATGGATAGCTTGGAAGTGCATATTCGTGGCGATGCGAACGCGAACTACGAAACGATTGGACAAGTGGTTTACGCTCTGCAAGAAGCGGGCGTGACGCGCATTGGTTTCATCACGCAGCCGCCTGCGAAAAACTGAGCGACATTGGAAGAAAGCACGCTATGGCAATGAATATTGGCTCCTCAGAATCCATTCACGGCGACCCGGAAGTGATGATGGAGATGAACACCACACCGCTGATCGACGTGATGTTGGTGCTCTTGGTGATGCTCATCATCACTATTCCGATTCAACTGCACTCGGTCAATGTTGATATGCCAGCACCTAGCGCAGTCAACCAAACTGAGCCACCAGAAGCAATCACCATCGAAGTTAATGCCAACAGCCAAGTGGTTTGGGATGGGCAGGTTGTGCCAGATCGAAATACTTTAGAAGCCAAAATGCAAGCTGAAGCCCTAAAGGGCGATGCTCAGTCAGAAATTCATTTCATGCCTAACCGCGCAGCCAAATATGAGGTTGTCGCTGGGGTGATGGCTACCGCACAGCGTATAGGTTTGCAGAAAATTGGCTTGGCAAATATCCCAGACTTTGCGCCGCAACCCAAAGCGCCTTAATGCTTTTAAGCGCTAGCAGCGCTGATAATCCCGCCACCCAAACACACCTCGCCGTCATACAACACGGCCGATTGCCCCGGTGTCACCGCCCATTGTGGTTGCGGAAATGTCAAATCAAACGTGTTTTTCGCAACGTCACAGTTCACCAAAGTGCAAGGTGCATCTGCCTGCCGATAGCGTGTTTTTGAGTTGAGTGATATCGCTGCGTCTGTTGTTATGGGCGCTTGCCCCGCCACCCAGCTCAGGTTGTCCGCCGTCAACGCATGTGATTGCAACCACGGATGGTCATGCCCTTGCACCACCCACAGCGTGTTCTTTTCCATGTCTTTGCGGGCCACAAACCACGGCGTGTGCTCGCCCACGCCGCGCTGCCCCAGAGCTTGAATCGCTTTGAGCTCTGCGCCTTTGGCTTTCACGCCGCCAATGCCCAGTCCTTGGCGTTGGCCCAACGTGTAAAAGCTCAAACCTTGGTGCGTACCCAACACGCGAGCTTCGGCATTTTTAATTGGGCCGGGTTCTTTTGCGATGTAGCGGTTCAAAAAATCGCGGAAAGGGCGTTCGCCGATGAAACAAATACCGGTCGAATCCTTCTTTTTGGCATTCGGTAGGCCGATTTCATCAGCAATGCGGCGCACTTCGGTTTTTTGCAGTTCTCCGACCGGAAACAAAGTTTTGGACAACTGCGCTTGGTTCAGCCGGTGCAAAAAGTAGCTTTGGTCCTTGCTGGCATCCAAACCCTTGAGAAGTTCGTATTTTTGCGACGCAGCGTTCAAGCGCACCCGTGCGTAGTGGCCGGTGGCGATTTTGTCGGCTCCCAGGCGCATGGCATGGTCTAAAAATGCCTTGAATTTGATTTCGGCGTTGCACAACACATCGGGATTCGGGGTGCGGCCGGCTTGGTATTCGCGCAAAAACTCGGCAAAGACGCGGTCTTTGTACTCGTTGGCGAAGTTGACGTGTTCGATTTCTATGCCCAGCACGTCTGCCACGGCGGCGGCGTCTATGAAGTCTTGGTTCGATGAGCAATATTTTGAATCGTCGTCACCCGAACCGTCAGGACGGTCGTCATCCTCCCAATTTTTCATGAAGATGCCGATAACGTTGTAACCCTGCTTTTTGAGCAAATAAGCCGTCACAGCCGAGTCCACTCCGCCACTCAAGCCAACCACCACGCGGTGGCCAGTGCCTGTTTTTTGTTTATCGGATGCTGAAAATGTCATAGATGATGCCAAAACTTCTGTGTTGTATGAGATTATCTCAGCATGGAACTGCGTCAACTTCGTTATTTTGTCCGAGTGCTGGAATTAGGCAGCATCAGCCGCGCTGCGCTTGACTTGGAGCTGGTGCAATCGGCGCTGAGCCAGCAAATCAGCCGTTTAGAGAGCGAATTGTCCACACGTTTGCTGCAGCGCACCAGCAAAGGCGTGGTGGCGACCGAGGCGGGCATGGCGTTTTTCCGCGAAGCACAGCTCACCCTGCGCCATGCCGACCAGGCAGTGAGGGCGGCGCAATTGTCGCGTTTGACGGGGGCTGTCAGTGTTGGTTTAGCGCCTACGACTGCTGCAGTGCTGGGTTTACCGCTCATGCGTGCTATGCACGAGCGCTACCCCGA
>JAYUJX010000710.1:0-2778 GCA_043764955.1 Polaromonas sp. | reverse complement strand
GGTAAAAGGTCACATCGTGCGGTGCAAAGTCCAGCGCTGCAGATGTCAGCATCTCGGGGTATTTGGCCAATTGCAACATCAAAGCCAGCGCTTGCGGGCTGGTCAGGGGGCTCAAATCTGCTGATTTTAATGTTTCTTTCTCGCCGCCAGAAGCCGCCCAAGTGCTCAACACCGAGCAAATCCGTGCATGGGCATATTGCACGTAATACACAGGGTTGTCGTTGTTTTTGGCCAAGGCCAAGTCCACGTCAAACACGTATTCGGTATCCGGCTTGCGGCTGAGCAGGAAAAAGCGCACCGCGTCTTTGCTGGTCCACTCGATCAAGTCGCGCAGCGTCACGTAGGAGCCGGCACGTTTGGAGATTTTCACCTCTTCACCCCCGCGCATCACCCGCACCATGGTGTGCAGCACGTAGTCGGGGTAACCGAGCGGGATGCCCACATTGGCCGCTTGCAGGCCGGCGCGCACACGGGCGATGGTGCCGTGGTGGTCGGTGCCTTGAATGTTCACCGCTTTGGCAAAACCACGCTGCCATTTTGTGATGTGGTAGGCCACATCGGGCACGAAATACGTGTATTGCGGCGTTTGATCTGGTGCATCTGTGGGTACAGACTTCCTCATCACACGGTCTTTGTCGTCGCCATAATCCGTCGATTTCAGCCACAGCGCGCCGTCCAGCTCATAGGTTTTGCCAGAGGCTTGTAGCATCTGCACCGCTTTGTCGACCAAACCATCGGAGTACAAGCTAGATTCAAGGTAATAGTTGTCAAATTTGACCGAAAACGCCTGCAAATCCAAATCCTGCTCGCGGCGCAAATAGGCCACGGCAAACTCGCGAATCGAAGCCAAGTCATCCAAATCACCCGACGCTGTGGTGCTGCGATCATCCGCTGAAACGGTCTTTTTTGCTATGAAATCAGCAGCGATATCGGCAATGTAATCGCCGTTGTACGCTGCTTCTGGCCACTCGGCATCACCCGGTTTGAAGTCTTTACCGCGCAGCTGGGTGCTGTTTGTCAAAGTGCAAATCTGCACACCCGCGTCGTTGTAATAAAACTCGCGGTACACGTCCCAGCCCTGGGTTTTGTACAAATTGCAGATCGTGTCGCCCAGCGCCGCTTGCCGGCCGTGGCCAACGTGCAAGGGCCCTGTCGGGTTGGCGGAGACAAATTCCACCATCATCTTTTTGCCCAAGCTAGTCTGGTCGCCAAAGTGGGTAGCAGCGCTTAAAACTTCGCGGATGACCTGCTGTTTGGCTTCGGGTTTGAGGCGAATGTTCAAAAAGCCAGGGCCAGCGATGTCGATAGACTCAACCCAGCGTACAAAATACTCTGTTTTTTGTAGCGCTTCACGCAGTATTTCCGCCACTTGACGTGGGTTTTTACCCAGTGGTTTGGCCAGTTGCATGGCCGCAGTTGAAGCAAAGTCGCCATGGGAGGCGACTTTGGGGGATTCAAAAGCGGCTTTGGCAGCCGCGCCAGGGAGTAAATGGTCCAGCTCGCCAGCCAAGGCCGCGAGCAAATCGAGTTTTAAAGAAAGCATTCCGTGATTTTAAGGGTACTTCTAACCAGCACCGTTCGCCCTGAGCTTGTCGAAGGGTTCAGGAAGACTTCGACAGGCTCAGTCCGAACTGAATATTCAATTTAAAACGGAATATCGTCATCCATATCGTCAAAACCGCTGGCAGCTGGTTTTGCGACAGCTGGGCGCTGCGCAGGGGCTGATGGTGCACGTGGCGCGCTGGCTGGTCGGGCGTTGTAATTGCCACCCCCACCACTTCCACTGTTGCCACCGCCCTCGTCCCCACTCGGAGCGCCCATGCCTTGGCGGCTACCTAGCAATTGCATTTCGGTAGCCACAATATCGCAGGTATTTTGCTCATGACCGTCTTTGTTGGTGAATTTGCCATACTTCAAGCGACCTTCAACGTAAAGTGGAGCGCCTTTTTTGACATATTCGCCAACGATTTCAGCCAGTTTGTCGAAAAACGTGACCCGATGCCACTCAGTCGTTTCGATGTTTTCGCCAGAAGTTTTGTCTTTCCGACGGCTGGTCGTCGCAATGCTGATGTTCGCCACGGCTTGGCCAGATGGTAAGTAGCGAATTTCGGGGTCACGTCCACAGTTGCCGACGAGGATGACTTTGTTGACGGATGCCATATGGGGAATCTCCAAATATAGGTGAAAGTTTTAAGAATTTGACCAGTATCCTACATGAAAATTCAAAATGAAAATGAAAAATTGTCTATTTGCGTACTTTAGAGTACTTGATTTCATTTTTGCTTAGATACACACTAGAATGAAATTTATTAACATGTTTCCAATGCAAATATTTCAAAATGATTTAGCTTTTGAAATTATATATTTCGCTAATAATGTATGAATAATCATTACCTATCTGATTTGTTGAGCAAAGCTGAATTTTCATGGGTGAAGGCAGAGTCCTTTAAGCCATTAGCGGAATTCGCCAAAAGATCCATGTCGCCCGCTATGATCATGGCCGTTACGTTGCTTTTAGTCATGTATCCAAACGTGGAAAGAGGCCTGTGGTTAGCATGGCTAAGCTTGCATGTTCTATCTCTATTAATGTGGATGGCGTATATTGCTTATCTCAAAAAAGAACATGTAGAAAAATTCAAACATTATGAATTAATAAGTCTTTTGATGGTTGGCTCGATTGGACTTACGTGGGGATCTACGGCATACCCGTTACTTGTTGATGATCGTTCAAAAATAGACATCTTTATATTGAATTTTGTTTTTATTTATGGCATTGCA
>JAYUJX010000709.1:0-2779 GCA_043764955.1 Polaromonas sp. | reverse complement strand
AAAATTCGATCTCAAAGACCGATGCAAGTGACTTCAGGGTTTCGTTGCTGGCGGGCAAACCACGCTCCATGCGCTGAATGGTGCGAACGCTCAAGCCGCTGAGTTCGGCCAATTGTTCTTGCGACCAGCCGCGCTGCAGGCGTAATTTTTGAACCAACATGTTTGAAACTTCCTTTTAAACGCAAACGACACCCTGTCGTCACCAGCTTGCAAGTTTAGGAATCAGGCACTGGTTTGACCACGACAGCTTAGCGTCAATTCAGCGACTTTGAGCTGCCATGAACCCGAAATTGACCCGAAATTACCCCGACTTTAGGGTGACACTGCGTGTTTTTTAAGCGAAAAATGCTTCAAATGGATTTGAGTGGTTCTAAAAACGCTGTCAACGCCGCTAAAACCCCATCCGGCGCTTCGGTCATCAGTTGGTGTCCTGCGTCCAAAGTGACGACGCTGACGGTCTTGCCCGATGACTTTGCTTCGCTGATCAAAGCCTGCGCTGCCTTGGGTGGCGTCATTTGGTCAGATTTACCTACTATAAAAAGCATAGCTTCTGAGGCAGTAAATACGCTGGCTAGACCGTTTTTATACTCGTTACAGGCAGTAAATCCGGTAAAAAACAGGTTAAACGCCGTATTACTGGCCTGCACACGGCGCATCAGCGCTTTGGAGCTGCCGTACAGCCACGTGCCTGGCCCCAGCGCCGAGGGCGGCGGCGCGAGCATGCTGTGCGAGAAGGTGTTGACCATGTTAATTGCTTTGAGTGGCTGGTTCAGCGACGTTTCTAGCAAAGCAGCAGATACAGGCATCGGGAAAGCCGTGCCTACCATGACTAAGTGCTTGATTCTGTTTGGATTTTTAGCTGTATCGCGGGCTGCAGCCTCTAGTGCGATCAAAGAGCCAAAGCTGTGGCCCACCAACGCGGCAGTTTTGATGCCAGCCGCATCTAAGAGCGCAATGATGAAATCTGCCGCTGCTTCGACCGACAAGCACGGCGCAATATCGCGATTTGGACCCGCACTTTTGCCATGCCCCGGCAAATCAACCGCCAAAATATTGAAACCGTGGTGCGCGAGGTAGCGGGTTTGTAGAATCCAGACGCTGTGGTCGTTCAACACACCGTGGATGAAGACGACGGTGGGTTTGGCTGGGTCAAAGGGTTTACCGCCGGTGTAGCAGTAGGTGGGGTTGCCGAGTACGGTGAAATACACGTTTTACCTCTACAAAAATAAAATCCGTTCGCCCTGAGCTTGTCGAAGGGTTCTCTGAGAGGCTTCGACAGGCTCAGCCCGAACGGTCATGGGTTCATCCGAATAGTAATTTACGCCGCCAAAGCTGCAAAAGCCCGTGCGGTAATCTCGTCGACACCACCTGTTCCGCTGATGGCGCGGTATTTTGGGGCTGAGTTTGCGTCGTTTTTCGCCCAATTCGCGTAGTAATCCACCAACGGGCGGGTTTGCGCGCTGTAGACGGCTAGGCGGTTTTTCACCGTTTCTTCTTTGTCATCATCGCGCTGCACCAAAGGCTCGCCCGTCACATCGTCCACATTGGCGACTTTGGGTGGGTTGAACTTGACGTGGTAGGTGCGGCCAGAAGCTGGGTGAGAGCGGCGGCCGCTCATGCGTTCGATGATGGCGTCAAACGGCACATCAATTTCTAAAACATAGTCTAGCTTCACGCCAGCGGCCTTCATTGCGTCGGCTTGCGGAATGGTGCGCGGGAAGCCGTCAAATAAGAAACCCTGCGCGCAATCAGGTTGGGCAATGCGTTCTTTGACGAGGTTGATGATGAGCTCATCGCTGACCAAAGCGCCAGAATCCATGACTTTTTTGAGTTCCAAACCCAGCGGCGTGCCCGCTTTGACGGCAGCGCGCAGCATGTCGCCGGTAGAAATTTGCGGAATGCCGTACTTTTGGCAGATAAACGTCGCTTGCGTGCCCTTACCAGCGCCTGGCGCGCCTAACAAAATCAGTCTCATGTACGTGTCCCTTGTATTTGATGCTTGCGATCCTAGAGAATAGCATGCAAAACCTATGTTTTCCCTGACAAAGTTACTTGCATTGCTCCAAGCGCGAGCTCAGCTTGCTCTGAGTTCAGGGCTTAGTCGCTAGAAAATAGGCGCGAACTCGCTCTAGGTCTTCGGGCGTATCCACACCCGGCCCTGGCGCAAGCTCAGTCACATGCACGGCAATGCGGTAGCCGTACCACAGGGCGCGCATCTGCTCCAGTGCTTCGCAAACTTCAATATCGGCCTGTGGCAACTTAGGAAATTGCTTCAAAAACCCCACGCGGTAGGCATAAATGCCGATGTGGCGCAGCGGTTTTGGGGCTGTCGGCAGTTGCGGCAACCCCGCTACTGAGCCATCGCGCCACCAGCCAATCGGCGCACGGCTGAAGTACATCGCCAAGCTTTGCGCGTCGGTCACGACTTTGACGACGTTGGGGTTGCGAAATTCTTCAACAGAATCGATCACATGCGCCGCCGTACTCATGCTGGCGGTGGGGGAGTTTTGCAGCAGTTGGGCGACGTCCAGAATCAGCTGCGGGTCGATCAGCGGCTCGTCGCCTTGCACGTTGACGACGATCTCGTCATCCGTTAATTTCAGAATCTCGCACGCCTCAGCCAGCCTGTCGCTGCCGCTGGGGTGGTCGCTGCGGGTCAGCACGGCTTCGATATTGTGCTGTCGGCAGACTTTGAGGATGCTGTCACTGTCACACGCCACCACAGCCCGTATTTCTAACTCTTTTTGAGTGTCAAATATGCCTATAGCCAGCGTATTTT
>JAYUJX010000708.1:0-2782 GCA_043764955.1 Polaromonas sp. | reverse complement strand
ACCCCAGTTACAAGCGTTACGCCGATCTAAAGCGCAAAGCTGTGGTGTGGAATGTAGTCGCTGCGCCTGCGTTATCTCTCAAGCTCAAAACTTGGTGCTTTCCTGTGGCAGGGTGTGTGGGTTACCGTGGTTATTTTTCCGAAGCTGAGGCAAAACTGGAAGCAGAAGAACTCAAAAAGCAAGATTTTGATGTAAGCGTTTATGGTGTGCCTGCTTATTCGACGCTGGGCTGGAGCAACTGGGCGGGCGGCGACCCCTTGCTCAGCACCTTCATTAGCTACCCAGAGGGCGAGTTGGCGCGCATCGTCTTTCACGAGCTGGCGCATCAAGTGGTTTATGTGTCAGACGACACCTCGTTTAATGAATCTTTCGCCACAGCGGTGGAGCGCTTGGGCGGTGCACGCTGGCTGGCTAAGTATGGTTCTGATGCCACCAAAGCCGAATACGACGTGTACGACGGACGGCGCAAACAGTTTAAAGCGTTGACCAAGGCTGCAAGGCTTCAATTGGCTGAAATATATGATGAGAATAAGCCTCTAGCCGGCGATAATATTGCCTCAACAGCTATTAAAAATATAGCAAAAAATGACATTAAAATCGCAGAAAAAGATGCATTTGAAGCTAAAAATAAAATTATTGAATCATTTAAAGCGCAGTATGAATTGCTCAAAACCAGCTGGCATGGCTATGTAGGCTACGACAACTGGGTCAAACAAGCGAATAATGCAGCCTTCGGCGCTTTGGCTGCGTATGATGATGGTGTGCCACAATTTGAAGCACTGTTTGAACAACAGGGCGGCGACTGGGACAAGTTTTACGCGGCTGTGCAGACCTTAGCTGCCATGCCGAAAGAAGCTAGGCAACTGGCATTAAAGTCAATAAAAGTTAAACCAGAAAATACACCATAAGGAAATTGATATGGCAGACATCCACATCCACCGCAAACACACTTTAGGCTTAGTCAAAGCGCGTGATATCGCCTTCAATTGGGCGGAAGATGTTGAGAGCAAGCTCGACATGGTATGTACCTACGAAGAAGGTAAAACCGAAGACTGCGTGAGTTTCAAACGCTCTGGCGTCAATGGCACACTGACGGTGACGAAAGACGGCTTTGAGTTGAACGCAAAACTAGGGTTTTTAGTAGGTGTCTTTAAAGACAAAATCGAGGCGGAAATCAGTAAGAACTTAGATGCACTGCTGTCCAAACCCGCCACCAAGGTGGCTGCTAAAAAAGCAGCACCTAAAAAAAGTCACTAAAGCCGCTAAATAAGGGGTCAGCTGAGCGACTCAACCAAGTCAATGTACTGCTGCTTTGCTGCGTCGCTGTCTGTTCCCTTCATGCCATTCCAAGCATCCCACTTGGCGCGGCCGACCATGTCGCTGAAGCCAGGTTTTTTGTCAGCATTGTCGCCAGCGCTTGATTGCTTGTAGAGTGCGTATAGCTTCAGCATGGTTGCATTGTCTGGGCGCTCGCTCAGGTTTTTAGAGTTGGCAACGGCGGCTTCAAATTTTGTGGTGAGATCGGACATAAAA
Source organism: Polaromonas sp. (assembly GCA_043764955.1). Classification (GTDB taxonomy): domain Bacteria; phylum Pseudomonadota; class Gammaproteobacteria; order Burkholderiales; family Burkholderiaceae_C; genus Aalborgiella. The sequence goes on along the minus strand of JAYUJX010000708.1, from coordinate 1,249 downwards.
GCTCCTGATGAATAAGTAAAATTCGGCAAAATTTGGGTGAAATTCAACTGAACTCGGGTAAGTGCCCACTATCTTAAACTGCAATTTATATTCAAAATAGAGCGTTATCACTAGTGTTTGCTATTTGGAGTCATCATGGTTACTCGGATTCATAACTCTTCCGGCGCATCTGGCGTGAAAGAGACAGCGCAGAAGGCTGCACATAAAGTACAAAAAGACGTTCGTCGCGCCGTAGCTGGCACATTGGGTATGAACGGGCAGCGTATGAGCAAGGTTGACACAGCTTGGCTGCGCATGGATTCCGCCAGTAATTTGATGATGATTGTCGGTGTGTGGACGCTCAAACCGCAGGTTTCATACGATGCTTTGAGCGAGCGCGTTGAAGGTACATTGCTCAAATTTCGCCGCTTCAAGCAGCGTGTTGTTGAAGACTCGGCAGGCGCAACATGGGTAGACGACAAGCAGTTTGACATCAGCAAGCACATCATTGTTGAAAAGCTCCCCAAAGTTGCAAAACATAAAGAAGTTCTGGGCCAAGAGCAGTCAGCGCTGCAAGATCGCGTCGCTGAATTAGCCATGCAGCCACTAGACCCACGGCGTCCGCTGTGGCAGTTGCATTTGATTGAAGATTACGACGGCGGCAGCGTGTTGATCGTTCGCATCCACCACTGCATCGCCGATGGTATTGCGTTGATTGCTGTCAGCATGTCCATGGTTGATGGTGGCCCCAAGCCACCGGAACGCAAAGCTAAAGTCGAAAAACGGGGTGGATTGGAAGGGGCGGAAGATTGGATAGCTGGCACCTTGATCAAATCGCTCACCCAACTTGCTGTCAAAACATTGGGCAAAACAGGCGATGGCTTTAGCAACTCCTTAGAAATGCTGGCAGACCCTAAACAGGGCATGAACAACACCGTTCATATGGCCAAAATCGCCTACCAGCTCGCCAGCGACGCTGCCGCGCTTGTGCTGATGCCCGACGATTCGCCAACCCGCCTCAAAGGCAAACCTGGTACGACCAAAAAAGTGGCGTGGTGCCAGCCCATTCCCTTGGATGAAGTCAAAGCCGTAGGTAAAGCGCTGAACTGTTCGCTGAACGATGTGCTGCTCAGCTGCGTGGCAGGCGCGATTGGTGAGTATTTGCGCGCTTTGGGCGACAACACCAAAGGCCAAGAAATCCGAGCCATGGTTCCCGTCAACCTGCGTCCGTTAGACCAGGCACACAAACTGGGCAACAACTTTGGCTTAG
>JAYUJX010000707.1:0-2795 GCA_043764955.1 Polaromonas sp. | reverse complement strand
GGCGATGAAAGTGGCTGATGCGACCCGCAAGAAAATCCCCAACCTCCGATTCAGCTACGACATGCTGGGTGAAGGTGCGCGGACGGATGCGGATGCTTTGAGTTACTTGTCCAGCTATAAAAATGCTATTATTTCAATAGCAATTAAATCAACAAATACGCCGGCTAGAGGCATAAATATAGGTAAAAATGTTGCTCAAAATGACGGTATTTCCATCAAATTGAGCGCTTTGCACCCGCGCTACGAAGAGGCGCAACACAGCCGCGTCATGGCCGAGCTCGTACCGCGCGTCTGGGGATTGTGCGAATTAGCGGCAAAGGCCAACATCAACCTGACGATTGATGCGGAAGAAGCGGACCGGCTGGAGCTGTCGCTGGATGTGTTCGAAGCGCTGGCAGCCCAAGTTGCCGAAAAATTCCCGCAATGGGAAGGTTTTGGACTCGCCATGCAAGCCTACCAAACTCGTGCTTTGGAACTGATCGAGCACGTGACCGCCCTCGCCCGAAAATACAAGCTCAAACTCATGTGCCGCCTGGTCAAAGGCGCGTACTGGGACAGCGAAATCAAGCGCGCGCAGGAGTTGGGCTTACCGCACTATCCCGTGTTCACCCACAAACACCACACCGACGTGTCCTACCTCGCCTGCGCCAAGGCCTTGCTGGATGCGCCCGATACCATCTACCCGCAGTTTGCCACCCACAACGCCGCGACGATCGCCGCGATTTTGCAGATGGCCGCCAAAACCGGCGCGCCGTTTGAACTACAGCGCCTGCACGGCATGGGTGAAGGCGTCTACCGCGAGGTGTTGAAAAACCCACTCATCAGTTGTCGCGTCTACGCCCCCGTGGGTGCGCACCGCGATTTGCTGGCCTACCTGGTGCGCCGCCTGCTGGAAAACGGCGCGAATTCGTCGTTTGTGCACCAGCTCACCGACGCATCGGTCGAGATGGCTGAGTTGCTGATTTCCCCCCTGCGTTTAGAGCCGCACAGCGCCTTTGTCCTACCACCCAAATTGTTTGGCGAAACTGCTGCTGCCCGCAAAAACAGCAGCGGCCTTGATTTAACGGTGGAAACCATGCGTACCCCCTTGTTGGCGGCGTATGCCACAACGTCTGTCCCTGTCGTGGCCGAATACGCGGTCGCAGCCATCCCCGAGGCGCTCAAATCCAGCCTGGCCAGCTACAAAACCTGGAGTAAAACCGCCGTGTCCGACCGCGCAGCCATTCTAAGAACCGCAGCAGACATCTTGGATGCCCAACTCCCCACCTTCTGCGCCCTGCTGGTCAAAGAAACCTTCAAAACCTGGGGCGATGCGGTGTCCGAGGTGCGCGAAGCGGTGGACTTTTTGCGCTACTACGCGGATGAGGCCGAGCGCGTCATGGCACCCATCGCTCTGCCCAGCCAGAACGGTGAGGTGACGCTAGGCGTCACGGGTGAAACGAACGAACTGCGGCTGATCGCACGCGGCCCGTGGGTCTGCATCAGCCCGTGGAACTTCCCGCTGGCGATTTTTGCAGGCCAAGTTGCCGCCGCTTTAGCAACTGGCAACACCGTGCTGGCCAAAGCCGCCGAGCAAACGCCCGGCGTGGCGCAGGCCATGGTGGCATTGCTGCACGGCGCGGGCGTGCCTGCAGGGGCGCTGCAGCTGCTGCACGGCGCAGGTGACACCGTGGGTGCGGCTCTGGTCGCCGCGCCCGGTGTGGCAGGCGTGGTGTTCACCGGCTCAACCCAGGTCGCCAAAATCATCAACCGCGCGTTGGCGGCCAAAGATGGCCCCATCGTGCCGCTGATTGCGGAGACCGGCGGCATCAACGCCATGCTGGTCGACAGCACCGCCCTGCCCGAGCAGGTCGCCGACGCCGTGGTGCAAAGCGCCTTCCGCTCCGCCGGCCAGCGCTGCTCAGCGCTGCGGCTGCTGTGCGTGCATGAGTCGATCGCCGACGGCGTGATTGAAATGATCCAGGGTGCAGCGAAGGAGCTGCGCATGGGCGACACGGCCGATCTGGCCACCGATGTGGGGCCGGTGATCGACCGTGAAGCCTATAACAACATCCAAAACCATCTAAATCGCTTAAATATGATATCAAAACCACTTCTAGACAGCGTATTTACTGACTCATCTGCTGCAAATAGCATAGCAAATATCATTCCCCCTGCCGCTTTCGAGCTGAACGCCATCAGCGACATCGGTGCAGAGATTTTCGGCCCCGTGCTGCACGTGGTGCGCTGGGGCGGCGACCCGGCTGAGGTGATCGCGCAGATCAACGCGCTGGGCTACGGGCTGACGCTGGGCATCCAGACCCGCATCGACTCCCGCGCGCAAGCGCTGGCTCGGGCAGCTCATGTGGGCAACGTTTACATCAACCGCAACATGATAGGCGCAGTCGTCGGCGTGCAGCCCTTTGGCGGTGAAGGGCTGAGCGGCACAGGCCCCAAAGCCGGCGGACCGCACTATTTGTACCGTTTTTGTGCGGAGCAGACGCTGACGATCAATACCACGGCGGCTGGCGGGAATGTTCAGTTGCTTGCTTGAACGCAAGCAGGTGCAATGACTGGTTTAAAAATAAACGCAACAAGGCGCGGAGCGATGTAAGACACGTAACGGCATGCTATCAATTTAAGTGATAGCGCTATGTTTGTTACCTCACTTACATCGCTGCGCATTTGGCGGGCAGATGACGCTTAGGATGGTCTTGTCTATATGTGTAGATGATTAAAAAGGAACTTCCCATGGCATTAGCATCACCCTTTTTCGGCAAACGCGAACCAGAACCCGCACCAGCGCCCTACTCACC
>JAYUJX010000706.1:0-2797 GCA_043764955.1 Polaromonas sp. | reverse complement strand
CTTTTGGCGTTTGGATCGTCATATTGGTCTAGTAATCAAGTTATGCAGAGATTTACGCACGAATTTTTTTATAAATACTATGCAAACCTGCCCATGCGGCTTGGTTGCCCATGGGGCGGGTTTTCACGCCTAGGTGAGCGAATGCCAAAGTGTAGCGCTCGCACAGGGTAGCTGAGCCAATAAGGATAACTTCGCTGCCTGCTTGCAAACGCATGGCAGCGAGCTCGTCGCCAATCAACAAACCAGATAAATAGCTGGCAGCTTGCGCAGGCTGTAACTGGTTAAACAATGACTTGACGCGGGTGCTGAAGACGTTGCCAAGCAGGCTTTGACCTGCTTCACTGTTATATTGAGCACGCTCAATACCTTGCAAAAATGCAGCTGCGTCTAAAGCGGAGGGCTTGTCTGCAGACTTCTCACCCAAATCGGGCATGCTTTTCGCCAAGATAGAGTGCTGTGCTAACAGGGCATAAAACTCGCCAGTCATGAAGGTGTTGAACTTGGTGATAGCCCCAACACCCGCTCTGCTTTCAAACTTTACCCATTTACTATGTGTACCGGGCAGCACCATCACGGCATGCTGCAGGCCCAACACGGCGGCAGCGCCGAAGACTTGGGTTTCTTCACCGCGCATGACGTCGTCAAACCCATTCCGCACACCGGGCACAATAGCTATCTTGAGGTCATCAGCGGGTGTATTCACCCACCCAAGCGCTTCGGCTACGGCTAAAGCGGTGGCCGGGCAAGGGCAGTACGGCACTTCTAACAAACCGTTTTTGCTACCAATCATGCCGCTGAGTAAACAAAGACGACCACCAGCTGCGATGAATCGCTCACAAGCGACCCTCAAATAGGGTACAAATTCGTCGTGCCTGAAGCTCAATATGCCGCGCGGTGTGGACAACTCATCCAGCACATCGCCATTCGGCGCGAGCAAAGCGGCGCGGAATGAGGATGTGCCCCAATCGACAGCGATGTAGGGCTTATCAACGGCTGTCATGGCTTGCTTCAACACATTTAGCTTGAATGAATTAATGCGAATCGCGCGGCACCAGAGCACCACTGCCACCGACCAAGAAGTCTAAGTCTGCGCCCAAATGTGCTTGCTGCACGTGGTCAACATAGATTTTTTGGTAGCCGCGTGTAGGATGCTGCGGCGGCTTCCAGTTCAGGCTGCGCTGGGCGAGAATTTCATCCGACACTTCCAAATGCAGGCGACGACCGGCGACATCGAGTTCAATCATGTCGCCATTTTGCACCAAAGCCAACGGGCCACCCGCGGCCGCTTCGGGCGAGGTGTGCAGCACAACCGTGCCGTAGGCGGTACCGCTCATGCGGCCGGCGCTGATGCGCACCATGTCGGTGATGCCTTTTTGTAGGATTTTTGGCGGCAGCGGCATGTTGCCCACTTCGGCCATGCCGGGGTAGCCTTTGGGGCCACAGTTTTTCAGCACCATGATGCAATGCTCGTCAATGTCTAAATCGTCAGTGTCAATACGGGCGTGGAAATCTTCAATATTTTCAAACACCACAGCGCGGCCACGGTGCTGCAGCAAGTGTGCGGACGCAGCAGACGGTTTGATGACCGCGCCATTGGGCGCTAAATTGCCGCGCAGCACGGCAATGCCGGCGTCTTTCATGAAGGGTTCGTCGGGCGTTTTGATGACATCGCGGTTGTAACACGGCGCATTTTCGATGTTCTCGCCCAAAGTTTTGCCATTGGCGGTGAGGCAGCCCAGGTGCAAGATGGGCTGGATCTCGCGCAGGATGGCGGGCAGGCCACCGGCGTAGTAGAAATCTTCCATCAGGTACTTGCCCGAGGGTTGCAAGTTCAGCAAACACGGCACGCTGGCACCCAGCTTGTCCCAATCGTCCAGATCAAGTTTGATGCCCATGCGGCCGGCGATGGCGATCAGGTGAATCACTGCGTTGGTCGAGCCGCCAATAGCGGCGCAGGTGCGGATGGCGTTTTCAAAGGCTTCGCGGGTCAAAATCTGCGACATTTTGATGTCCTGGTTGACCATTTCAACGATGCGGCGGCCGCTCATTTGTGCCAAGCGGTTTCGGCGCGTGTCGGCAGCGGGGATGGCGGCGTTTTCTGGTAGCGACATGCCCAGCGCTTCGACCATGCTGGCCATGGTACTGGCGGTGCCCATGGTCATGCAGCTGCCTTTGGAGCGGTGCATGCAGGACTCGGCCTCGGTGAAATCTTGTTGCGTCATCTCGCCGGCGCGCACCATTTCGCTCATTTGCCACACGCCGGTGCCTGAGCCTATGTCTTTGCCGCGAAACTTGCCGTTCAGCATCGGGCCGCCGGAGACACCAATCGTTGGCAAATCGCAACTGGCCGCGCCCATCATCAGCGATGGCGTGGTTTTGTCGCAGCCCATGAGCAGCACGACGCCGTCAATCGGGTTGCCGCGAATCGATTCTTCCACATCCATGCTGGCCAAATTGCGAAACAGCATCGCCGTGGGACGTAACTGGGTTTCACCCAATGACATGACGGGGAACTCCAGAGGGAAACCACCGGCCTCGTAAACACCGCGTTTCACAAACTCAGCCAACTCGCGAAAGTGGCCGTTACAAGGCGTGAGCTCACTCCAAGTGTTGCAAATACCGATAACCGGACGGCCATCTAATTCGTCATGCGGGTAGCCCTGGTTTTTAAGCCAGCTGCGGTGCACAAAGCCATCGCGGTCATCTCGGCCAAACCAAGCTTGGCTGCGGCGTACGGGGTATTTTTTTGCGTCCATGGTCTCAATAAGTTATTTAAAAATCAGAGAAAAGTGAGGTC
>JAYUJX010000705.1:0-2810 GCA_043764955.1 Polaromonas sp. | reverse complement strand
TTGCGTACCCAAGTCATCAAAAAGCTGTGGGATTACATCAAAGCCAACAACCTGCAAGACGCCAAAGACAAACGCGCTATCAACGCCGATGCCAAGCTGCTAGCCGTGTTCGGCAAACCGCAGGTGACGATGTTTGAACTGGCGGGGATTGTGGGTAAGCACCTCGCGAAAGAGTAAGGTGTGAGTGAGATGATTGTTAGTTTGCTTAAATTGCTATAAATAAAATAGCTATTCAGTAAATAAATACGCCGGCTATAGGCGTGTTTATTGGGTAGATTATCGTGTTCCTGCCACTTCAACCACCACCCTGCGGTCTGGTTGTAGGCAGGCTATCAATTGTGGCGTTGCTTTGTTGCCTTTGCAATCATCAGCTTGGGTGACTGGTTGAGTCTCGCCTTTGGCTGTGGCAGATATTTTTGTGCCGTCTACACCGCCGGAACTAACCAAATAAGACTTCACAGCGTCAGCGCGTTCTGCTGATAATTTTTGGTTATAGGCAGCTGTTCCTAAGCGGTCTGTGTGGCCTTCAACGCTGATCACGTCATAACTTGTCCCCTTGAGTTCACCCGCAAAAGTGTCTAAAGCCATTTTCCCTTCTGGCCGCACCATTGATTTATCAAAAGCAAACAAGGAATCAGCTGAAAAACTAACCCTGCGTGGCACAGGTGCCACAACAACTGGCGGTGGTGGTGGGGTGATGACCGCGACTGCGACAGGTACAGGCTCTGGTGCGGGCGCGATGTAGACTGGGGCTGCTACAGCACGTGGCGCGGCAACTGTGGTGCGTCCAAGCGGGATGACCAAGCTGACGGAGTACATATTCACACCGCCCCGGTTACCAATCGCATCGTTGACGCGTAAATGCTCAACTTCACCGCGAACGAACAATGATCGGTTCACTTCATACTGAATCCCTGCGCCGATTTTGTAATTGACGGCGTTTTTACTGGGGGCAGCGTTTGGAATGCGCACAGCACCCGTGCTTTGGAAGCTGTCACGTGCATTTGAATATTGAATCCCAGCTCTGCCCAATGCGGACCAGCGTTGAGACAATGGCAAGGTGCCAACCAAATCTACATTGGCACCTTGTAGTTTGATTTGACCGTGATACGTACCGGCTGGTACGGTGGTGCTGTTGAAATCAAACTTTCCGAGATTGAAATAACCGGCTTCAACGGCAAAATTCCGATTGAACTGGTAGCCGCCGAAGATTTTGTAGGCCATGTCATGTTCATTTCGCGTCATGCTTGAACTGATAGCCCCCTCAGAGGCTAATCGGGCTGAAATTCGCGGCTCATCAATACGCGCTTGTGATTGACCCAATGAGATGCCCCCATAGGTATAACTGGCGCTATCGTAGTCTTGTGCGATAGCAGCAGCTGAGAGCACCGTGCCAAGTCCTGCAAGACCTAGCACGCGAAGAGTATGAGTATTTTTCATAAGATTCTTTCGGATTTTTTAAATAGGTAGACGGGATAAACCAGATCACTGGATCACGGGTTCAAGGGGCAACAACGGTGGTGTTGACCATCGTGACAGAGGCGGTCAGACTGAGTGCACGACCCACCAAAGTGGTTTGCATGGCTTGGCCTGCGGTTGAAATCGTGACACCCGCTGGCGCGATGATGGTGCCAACCATGCTGCTACCGTCTTCAATACGGGCAGCACTTCCTACTTTCCAAAATACGTTTTTAGCCTGCGCACCATTGATAAGCGTGATGCTACGCGGTGTTGCGCTCAAGCCTACTGTCAAAGATGAATCACTTTGAAAAACCCAGACCGCATTGCTATTGCCTTGTCCATCCAGTGTCAAATTACCACTTGTTAAATTAAACGTACCCCCAGCTGCTGTATAAACGGCAGGCGCTAAAACCAAACCACCCAATTGGCCAGCGCCTGGGTCGCTGCCTGGTGGTAGAGCAGCTAAGGCGTTGTAAGCAGATTGAATGTCAGAAAGTGCTTGTGTCGCAATGGCCATGGTTGTCAGTGTGCCTGGTGCTGGTGGTGCGCAATAGATGCTGCCGTTGACACCACCCACATTGAGTGGCGTTTGCGTATAAACGTTTGTTGCATCATGAAAACCCGTGTTAAGCGTGCAAGCCGCTGTTGTACCCAGGTTTCCGTTGACGATGGTATTCACACCCTGGTTGGTCACGCCTGCTGCGCCGCCAAAAACACCAAAACCTGCGGCAGAGCCTAAATTTGGCGCGTTAATGGGTGTAACTGGCACAACAGGTACCACCGGAGGCGTCGCAGGTGTCGCAGGCGTGGTTACAACAGGCGTGACAGGTGCTGGTGTATTGCTTGCATCACTGCCCAAAATTGGATCCAGCCCACCACCACCACAGGCCACTAAAAAAGTGGTTAACAGCGCAGGAAACAGATTAACCGGTGATTTGAAGTGTTGGCTTAAGAGTTTCATAGTATCTTTCTTGCGGGTGGATCGCATCATGAGCTTGCTGATGATGTGATCGTAGAAAAATACGTGCCCCATAACTGTGCGTTAACGCACATAATATGAATATAAATTCTTAAATTTTGCTATATAGCTGTTTATAAAGTAAATACACAGGCTAGAGGCATATTTAAGCCTCGGAAAGATGGTTTTTAGTGGATAAACTTGCCACCACGCCCAATGATGGTCAGGTCTGAAAAGTTCGAGCCTTCGTGCGACTTGGCGCTGTAGTTGATGGTGAAACCGCCCATGTTGAAGTCTTTCAGCGACTCCAGCGCGAGGATCAAACCCTCGCGGCTCAGGCCACGGCCCGCGCGTTTCAGGCCTTCGGTCAGCACTTTGGCGGCTAAAAAGC
>JAYUJX010000704.1:0-2814 GCA_043764955.1 Polaromonas sp. | reverse complement strand
GACGTGTCATAAGCCACTTGCCCGCGCAGCCACCAACCATCACTTAAAGCGAAATAGCGACATAGACGCAAATCTGTGTCGGCCGTAATCGTGCGCTTGCCGGCAATAATGTCGCCAATTCGTTGTGCAGGCACGCCAATGTCTTTCGCTAATCTGTATTTGCTCAGCCCCAGTGGTTTGAGAAATTCCTCCTCAAGCATTTCACCCGGCGATACGGCTGGAATAGTTCGCATGTTCATGTTTGTGTTACCTCGCTCAATCTCTATCAATGGTGGTCAACAATTTCAACATCACTTGCACCATCTGAGCCCCAAACAAAGCACACGCGCCATTGACCATTGATGCGAATGCTGTGCTTTCCCGCGCGATCACCTTTGAGTGCTTCTAAAAAGTTGCCGGGCGGAACTCTCAAATCTTCAAGCACGGACGACCAATCCAGCTGCGACAACTTACGTAGCGCAGGCCGCTCCATATTCACCCATTTGCGTACCCGCTTGCCTTCAAAAAGAGCTTGCGTGTCTTTGCATTTAAAGCTTTTGATGCTCATGTTGAATAGTAACGCATTGCATTAATAACGTCAAGCGTGATTAAAAATGCTTGAGTAGAAGGCGGCGAAGTATCAAGAGGTTTGGGTGAGGCTGACGATTTTATTTTATTCACTTCCCGCTTTGAAAAAGGAGAATTGCGGGGGATTTAGATCTTCCAAAAACTCAAGCTTTTTGCGGAACAAGCTTAATTTGCAGCTCACAGCCCACGGCTTGTGCATAGCGCTTCAAGGTTGATAGCGACGGCGCGTGCTTTCCTACCGCTTCAAGCCTAGAAATGGCGCTTTTGGTTGTACCCATCAGTTCGGCAACAGCATCTTGCGTCAACCCGGCACGTGAACGCGCTTTCAGCATTTGGTTGGTCACCTTGTATTCCAACTCCAGCGCGTCGTAGGCCTCTTGAAAGCCTTTGCGAGCACCAGCCTTTGCCAAGAATTGGTTATGGTCATGCGTGACAGGTTCGTATTTAAGTTCAGCCATGTTGCACCTCCTTTAAGCGTTTACGGGCAAGTTTTAGTTCGTTGTCAGGCGTTTGTTGCGATTTTTTGATGAAGGCATGCAAGACGATCACCTGTTTACCCACCATATAGCAGTAAAACGCTCGCCCAATGCCCGATCTGCCTTTGGGCCTAAGCTCAAAAAGCCCAACCCCAAAAGCCCGCGAGTGCGGCAAGCGAAGACTTGGGCCGTGTTCAATCAGCAATTCAACAAGACGGGCATAGTCAGCAACAACATCCACAGGCCAAGATTCAATTTCTGCCAGCACACGGACATGGAAGTAGTTGATTTCAAATGACATGGGTAAATGTTAGCATATTTGCGAACTTGACGCAAAAAAATACGTTCAATTCGGATAACTAAAGCTTGAACGGGTTCACAATCCGCACCCCGTTCACCATCTCACCTGCATTCATATCTTCAGAATACAAAACAGTGCAGCCGCTGGTTTTGGCGGCGGCAACAATCAGCGCGTCAAAGTATCCTATAGATCGGGTTTGGTGCAAATCTAAGCCTGCATGGATGATGTCTGGGGTGACTTGAACAACTTCGTACTGCTGCCAAAATTGCATTTGCAGCCGCACATCGGCATGCGAAATTTTTAGTTTATTGAGGGCAACGTTGCCATACTCCGTGATTACTTGCGTGGACAACACGCCAGTTCGGTTGATTCGAAGTTGCTTGAGCACTGTCAGTGCGATGTTTTTTTTCAGAGGTTCGTCACTGCTGATGGCATAAATCAGTAGATTGGTATCAATGAAACAACGTTCTTTTGCTTGCGGTTGGAATACAGGTTGGTAAGCGGGTTGGTATGCGGCCATATAAGCGGCACTGGCCTCTTGCGCAGTTTGTGGCGATGCCGTACCCGTATTAACGGCGGGCATTTGCTTCTTCGCGGTTGAAAATCCATCCATTCAAGCGAGCTTTTGAATTTAAACAGTGCCGCTCAAAGTCTTCAAAGTCCTGCTCAGCATGCGTGCTGCCAGCCAATTGCTCCAAATAGTCACGCACCACTTGGTTCAAGCTTTTCCCCATTTTGCGAGCCGCCTCACGCGCATTTTCAGCCACGCGTTCGTCAATTGATAAGGTGATGTTCATTGCAAACTCCAAGTTTACACATATTATGTGCGCACTGTATAAGTTTGTCAATGAGGTGATGACGCTAGGGTGATTGAGAACAAGACACTAAGGAGCAAAAGACTTTGATTAGGTTGACGAGTTAATTCGTTTGAAATTTGTACCCGACCATAAGGAAATGTTAAATCTTATTACCCACCCAAGAAGCCAAAAATGGCGAGAACAATAACGGCTAGGGCGATAGGCGAAAGCAAGTAAAGAATTCCCAAGCGGCTAAGCTCTTTTCGATCTAAAAATGCAAGCACTGGTAAGCCAACCCAAGCAGGCCAACCATAGAAAAGTCCGAAACCAACCCCAATCCCTAACTCATGACGAACAGGATTTCCATCTTGTAAAACCCACTGCGTGACGTAATAAATCATAGTGAGCAGCGCAAGGCAGCCCCAAATAAACGTAAGCCAACGGATGATTTTCACAAGTTATAACGTGTAAAGCGTATTAAAAAACTTGGACTATCGTCATCCGTCTAACTCAAAACCACACTAGACAACCTCCGCCGATAAGTCGCCACCGTAGCATCAACCGGCGGAATCTGCCCATCTGCCACTTTCACGGGGGCGGGCTCGATGATGTCCAGAATGGCGATGTAGGTTTTGCGGGCTTGGTCTTCGTTCCAGGTTTTGTCGCGCATCAA
>JAYUJX010000703.1:0-11085 GCA_043764955.1 Polaromonas sp. | reverse complement strand
GGAAACAGCATGGAATGCACCGTTAGTTGGACCGGAAACACCGGCGCGCGCTCAGGCATGGGCTTTGTGGCCGAAACCGGCAGCGGCCATATTTTGAACATGGACGGCGCACCTGATGCCGTCAAACCCGAGAACGGCGGTCAAAACCTCGCGGCACGGCCGATGGAGCTGTTGCTCGCTGGTACAGGCGGCTGCACAGCCTACGACGTGGTGTTGATTTTGAAACGCGGCCGTTTGGATGTGCGCGGTTGCAGCGTCAAAATCACCTCAGCGCGGGCAGAAACCGACCCAAAAGTGTTCACCACCATCAACATGCATTTCACGGTGACAGGTAAAGACATCCCTGCCAATGCGATAGAACGTGCTATCAAAATGAGCCACGACAAGTATTGCTCCGCCAGCATCATGCTGGGTAAAACGGCTGAGATCACGACCAGTTTTGAGCAAAAAGAGGATTAAAACGTTTTATGGGCAACAAATATGCCTCTAGACGACGTATTTGTTGCCTTAGTAGCTATAAAATATATAGCGTATACGTCATTCCCGCGCAGGCGAGAATCCACGGCAGCCGGCATAAATACCCGCCTGCGCGCGAATGACGGGCAGATTCGGGAATGACGTCGTGGCGTGGTGCTGCTTAAACCCGATGTGCCACAGTCGTCATCACTTTGGCGGCGGCGGCCATCAGCGCTTTGACGGGGGTTGGTAAATCTATAGCGCCTAGGTCACGTGCTTCTTGGCCGTGGCGTGCTTCGTCAGCTTTCATCTCCGCCACGATGGCGCGTGAGGCATGGTCAGCGGCAGGCAGTCCATCTAAAGGGCTGTTTAAATGTGAAGCTAAGTGCGCTTCTACTTGTGCTTCTGTTTCAGACACAAAACCGTAGCTCACAGCATCGCCCAGTTTGCCAGCGATCAAGCCTAGTCCAAACGCGCCGGCGTACCACAGCGGGTTCAGCAGGCTGGCGCGAGCGCCTAATTCGTCTAAACGGGTTTGTGTCCAAGCCAAGTGGTCGGTTTCTTCTCTGGCGGCGGCTAAGAAATGTTTCTTCGTTACGGCATTGTTTGTCGCCAAGGCGCCTGCCGTGTAGAGCGCCTGCGCGCAAATCTCACCCACATGGTTTACCCGCATTAAAGCGCCAGCGTGGGCTTTTTCTGTAGTTGTTAAAGCGATTGGGTGCTCATCCAAAGTAGTGGGCTGTGGGTAAGGACGGCTGGCGTGCGGTTGGGCGAACAAGGTGCGCAGCGTTGCATCAAGCGCAGGAATCAGTGAAAAGGAGGCGTTATTCATGGTGTGTGAATCGTAGCGCGAAACAAAAACATTGCAAAAAAACGAGTTTAAAGCTTAGAAACGTGAAGTAGAGAAGAAATTTGATGGGAATTAAACCAGTGTGAATTTGAAAAATATTCCATACTTTAAAGCGTGTTTGGCTGCGCAGAATGTTGCAGCTGCACAACAAATTTCAATTAATTGACCTTATTTCACGCAAAGAGTTTGCGAAGTAACACGAGCTTTGTTCCAATAGAGATAGCTTCCCGAACAGGAGGTTGGCCCGGGCTTCTGGTGGCGTGATAAAAATCACACAACGGACCGGAGCTCATTGTTTAACCTTGGAGAATTTTGAAATGAAAAAAACCCTATTGGCTCTCGCCGTAGTTGCAGCTTCTGGCGCAGCATTCGCACAATCCGCAACTTTGAGCGGTTCATACGCTTTCGGTTATGAAACAACTAAAATCGGTGGCGTGAAAACTGGCGGTTTCGGTACAGACACAGCTGCTATCAAATTAGTCGCTACTGAAGACCTCGGTGGTGGCTTGAAAGCTCGCGCACAAGTGTCACTCGGTGGCATGCAGCGTGATGGCGCAGGCACTGGCGAAGACGCTTCTTTATCTTTAATGGGTAGTTTCGGCTCTATCCTTTTGGGTACAGTTGAGTCTGACGACGGTTTGTCACGTGCTCGCGTTGGTGCACCTGGTTATGGTTTGGACGGCAAAGTTCACAGCCCTAACTCAAACATCGACGTTGTTGGTTACACATCACCACAATTGGCTCCTGGCTTGACAGTCGGTGTGGCTTACGTTGATCGTGGCACAACTGTCGGTACTGGCTTGAACGCAGGTTCAAATGGCGCAGCTTCAGCTCAGCCTTCAGTTACTGCTAACGTTTCATACGGTGCAGGCCCAATTTCTGCACGTTTTGACGTGACCTCATGGACACGTCAAAGCGCAGCTGACGTAACTGCAAATACATTGAAACAACGTTTCCGCGTTTCTGGTAGCTACGACCTCGGTATGGCTAAAGTTGGCTTGGGCTATGCTCAGCGTACAAACGTGAACTCTACTAAAGTTAAAGACTTGGTCGCTGGCGTGTCAGCAGGCTTCGGCGCAACGACAGTTGGTTTGGTGTATGAGTCACGTGACAACAACGGTGCTAAGACAACTGGCTTCTCAACTGGCGCTTCTTACGCGTTGAGCAAGCGTACAACTGTTGACGCACACTACGCTTCATGGAAGAAAACTGGTGCATCAGCTGACACTGGCTTCCGCGTTTTGGTCGGTCACTCTTTCTAAATCCCACGCTAGCGTTAAGCTAGCTTGAGGTTTTAAAAGTTAAAAACCCCGCTGCATTTCGGTGCAGCGGGGTTTTGCGTTTTAGAGAAGCTATTGTGTGCTTCCAACTTAAAATAATTAAATAACGGAGACAATTTATGTGGATTAAACATGCTTTGAGATGGCTCGCCATTTTCACAGCTGTGGCTGGTGTGATGAGCTTGCTTGCCTGTGGCCATGTTTCCAAGCAAGAAGCCAAAGAAATCCGTGCTGTTGAAACAAATTTCTTCGCAGGATGGCGGCATTTCACGTTGCCAGGCAAAACCGCAACGATTTATAACTTTGTTCGAAAAGACGGGCGAGATACGCTGACAGCCAAAGCGGGTATATCCGCCAGCATGATGCGCCGTGACGTGAACATC
The DNA here is from genome assembly GCA_043764955.1 of Polaromonas sp. Lineage (GTDB taxonomy): Bacteria > Pseudomonadota > Gammaproteobacteria > Burkholderiales > Burkholderiaceae_C > Aalborgiella. The sequence continues at coordinate 8,116 of JAYUJX010000703.1, read as the reverse complement.
GCGGCAAACAAGCTTGATACCGTTAATTTTTCTTGGCAAATACCAGAATTAATAACAGGTGCAGACATTGCAGAGCGCGACTTTGATGACTCACCTGTTCGCATCGTGTTGACTTTTGAAGGCGACAAGACCAAATTTTCAACAAAAAATGCCATGTTGTCTGAATTGGCACAAGTGATGACTGGCGAGTCTTTGCCCTATGCCACCTTGATGTACGTATGGTGTAATAAGCGCCAGGCAGGCAGTGTTGTTGTCAACCCGAGAACCGACAGAATCCGCAGTGTCGTGGTGGAGTCTGGCGCTAAAAACCTGCGTCAATGGCTAGATTACCAACGCAATATACGCGCGGACTTTGAAAAAGCCTTTGGCGAAGTGCCAGGCAATTTAATCAGCGTAGGCATCATGACAGACAGCGATAACACCAAAACGCAAACCGCTGCAGCTTATGGTAGGGTGTCTTTTGGTGAAAAATTGAAAGCTAATTAATTTTCAAATAGCGTGTTTTAGACGCTACTTATGCGTAACGTTTGCTGCGCAAATTGTTTTTCATGCCTTGCAACATAGGCTGCAACTTTGCTCCACCAATGCGCAGCGCGACACAAGTAGCCAAGATGTCAATGATCATCAAATGCATCAAGCGCGACACCATGGGGCTGTACTTGTCAAAACCCTCTGGGTGATCGGCTGCTAGGTGGATATTTCCTGCCGATGCTAAGGGCGATCCGCTGGTGGTGATCACTATCGTTGTAACGCCATTTTTGCGAGCAATGTCGCAAGCGTCCATCAAATCGCGGGTTCTGCCTGAGTTGGAAATAATCACCACGCAATCGCCCGCACCCAGCATGGACGCGCTCATGACTTGCATGTGGCCATCGCTGTAGGCGATGGTGTTCAAGCCAAGTCTAAAAAATTTATGCTGCGCGTCTTGCGCCACAATCCCAGAATTTCCTGCGCCATAAAATTCAATGCGTCTACCGGTTGCATGCGTTTGTGCTAGGGTAACAACTGCTTTCTCAACAGCGCCTGTGATGGCGTCGTTGCGATACTTCAAAAATGCGGCAACGGTGTTGTCGATGACTTTAACCATCACGTCGCCCGTTTTGTCATCGGCATCCACGCTGCGATGAATGAAGGGCACACCTTCGTTCACGCTACCTGCCAGTTTGAGTTTGAAATCAGACAAACCGTCGTAGCCCATGCTGCGGCAAAAGCGCACCACCGTTGGTTTGCTCACATGCGCTCGGTCTGCCAGCACACTGATGGGCAAGTTTGCAAACGCACGTGGGTCGCCCAGCACGAGCTTGCCGACGCGCTGTTCAGCGGGGGCGAGTGAAGGCAGCGAGGCTTTGACGCGTTCTAACATGACAATCGCAGCGCAGGGCCGCCCCAAGCAAGATTAACCCCCTCGGGGGGCAGCGCAGTACGCGAAGCGACAAGCGTGGGGGTCAACATTCTTCAGCCCAGCAAAAGTTATCTTTCGCAATCATGGCGCTAGAAGCACTTGGCCCCCAGCTTCCCGCTGCGTAGGTGCGCGGACCTTGTGCGTCAGCTTTCCAAGCGTCCAAAATCGGTTCGACCCAGCGCCAAGCACATTCTTGCTCGTCGCTACGCACAAACAAATTCAAGCGACCCGCCAGCACGTCCAACAGCAAGCGCTCATACGCGCCCACGCGCTCGGTACCAAAGCGTTTGTCAAAGTCCAAGTCTAATTGCACGGGTGCTAACGTCTGTGTGCTTTTGCTGCCAGCAGGTGCGCGTTGGTTTGCACCTTGTGAGTACAAGTGCAATTCCAAGCCATCTTTGGGCTGCAGGTTAATCACCAATCGGTTGGCAGCGCCAGCGGGTGACTGGTAAATCGCATGCGGTGCAGGTCTGAAATTAATCACGATAGAAGCATCGCGTGCGCCCAAGCGCTTGCCTGTACGGATGTAAAACGGCACACCGGCCCAGCGCCAATTGGCGATTTCGCAGCGCAAGGCGACAAAAGTTTCGGTTTGGCTGTCAGGGCTTACGCCCGTTTCTTGCTTGTACCCAGGTACAGCCTGCCCGTTGATCGTGCCTGCGCTGTATTGCCCGCGCACCACGTGGTTTTGCAGAGTTTCGGCTGTCCATGGCTTCAAGGCACGCAGAACTTTGAGCTTTTCATCACGAATCGCGTCCGCATGTGCGTTGATGGGCGGCTCCATACCAATCGCGCAGAGTAGTTGTAGCGCATGGTTTTGCACCATGTCGCGCAATGCGCCGGTATTTTCATAAAACGCACCGCGTGATTCGACGCCCAAATCTTCCGCAATGGTGATTTGGATATTGGCAATGTGCTCCCGGCGCCATAGCGGCTCAAACAGTGAGTTGCCAAAACGCAGCGCAAACAAGTTTTGCACCGATGGTTTGCCCAAATAATGGTCAATGCGGAACACTTGGTTTTCTGTCAACACGCGGCGCACCGTTTCGTTGATGGCGCGGTTGGATGCTAAATCGTGGCCCAGCGGTTTTTCTAATACGACGCGCGTTTTCGGGCCATTTAGCCCAGCAGCGGCAATTTGTTCGCAGACGGTAGTGAACAAGCCCGGTGCTGTGGCCACATACATCACCACCGTGTCGGCATTGCGTGCGTTCAGCATCTCAGCCAAGCTCACGTAATACTCCGGCTTGGACAAATCCATGCGCAGGTAAAACAGATTGGCCGCAAAACGGTCAAACTCTTCCGTATTCGGACGTTTCGTAGGCTCAACAGCGTCAAAACGCGATTTGATGAGCGTTCTGTAGGCTTCGCTGGTCATGTCATCACGACCCACGCCCACAATGCGCCCGCCCTCGGGCAAACTGCCATGTCGGAACGCTTGAAACAAGGCGGGCAACAGTTTGCGCCATGCTAAATCGCCCGTACCACCAAAAATAACCAAATCAAAACTCATGCTAAACCTTAAATATTTACTGAATGTTTGCCAGAATGTTTGCCAGAATATTTATGTAACTAAAAACAAAGAAATTAGACTGTTTAATGTAACTTAGTTTCATGTTGAATGCAAATTTGCGATAATAACTTTGAAATTAAATTCAACATTTGCTCAATTTCGGAACAAAATTCACCCATGAACCAATTAGACCAACTCAAACAATTCACCACCGTCGTCGCCGATACAGGTGATTTCCTGCAGCTCAGCGCTTCCAAGCCGCGTGACGCCACGACCAACCCGTCGTTGATTCTCAAAGCCGTGCAAAAGCCTGAGTACGCACCGTTGCTGGCGGCGTCTGTGGCGGCTTGTCAGGGCAAATCTTTGGACGACGTGGTGGATCACTTGCTGGTCAGCTTTGGCGTGAAGATTTTGGGCATCGTGCCAGGGCGCGTCTCTACAGAAATTGATGCGCGTTTGAGCTTTGATACGTCCGCTATGGTCGCTCGCGCCTTGAAAACCACCGCTTTGTACCGCGACAACGGTATTGATTCCGACCGCGTGCTCATCAAGGTCGCCTCGACGTGGGAAGGCATCCAAGCCGCTGCTGAGCTAGAGCGCGCTGGCATTCACACCAATTTGACGTTGCTGTTCTCCTTCTGCCAAGCGGTGGCCTGCGGTCAAGCCCAAGTGCAGCTGATTTCCCCCTTCGTCGGCCGTATTTACGACTGGTACAAAAAATATGCCGGAGCAGCGTGGGTAGAAGCCGACAAAGCGTCGGCTAACGACCCTGGCGTGCAATCTGTGGTGACGATTTATAACTACTACAAAAAGCACAGCATCAAAACCGAAGTCATGGGCGCAAGCTTTCGTAACGTCGGGCAAATAACGGCGTTGGCGGGTTGCGATTTGTTGACGATTAGCCCTGAATTATTGGCTCAACTGGCGGCTACAGATGGGATAAAGGAACCGTTGGTTCGCGCCATCGCCCCAGAAACAGCTCAAACTTTGGACATTCCCGCCATCAGCTACAACGAAGCCAGCTTCCGTTTGGCGTTGAACGAAGACGCGATGGCGACCGACAAGCTGTCCGAGGGCATTCGCGCTTTCTGCGTCGATACCGTCAAACTTGAAAAAATGATCTTGGCTGCACGCTAAATAGGTAAAGAACGCAATGACAACACTTCCGAATCACAGAACCCGTGGCGACAAAACCCCTGCTTGGGTGGCTTTGCAGCAGCATTTTGACGCATCTGGCAAAAACTTTGACGCCAGAGATGCTTTTGCCACTGACGGCAAGCGTTTCGAGACGCTCAGCCAGCAAGCACCCTACGTGTTTGCTGATTTGTCGAAAAACCGGTTGGATGCAGCCACGCAAGTGCTGTTGATGGATTTGGCGCGTCAAAGCGGCGTAGAAGCGCACCGCGACGCGATGTTTGCGGGTGAAAAGATCAACAACGCTGAAAACCGTGCCGTGATGCATTGGCTGCTCAGGACAGGTGAAAACAGTGTAAATACTGATAAAAAAACCTTAAATATGCCTATAGATAGCGTATTTAATGACTCATCAGCTATAAATAACATAGCAAATAGCGATATTAAAGAAGCTGTCAAAGAAGATGTCGATGCCAATCTAGCCTTGGTGCACCAAACCTTGACGCCTATGCTGGCCTGCGCCGAGCACATCCGTGCAGATGCGCAGATCACCGACATCGTCAACATTGGCATTGGTGGCTCAGATTTAGGGCCGTTGATGGCGGTGCTGGCTTTGGACAGCTTTGCAAATACTGGCAAGCGTTTTCATTTCGTCTCCAACGTCGATGGTCACGAACTGGCTGCCGTGTTGAAGCAGCTCAAAGCCGAAAATACTTTGTTCTTGGTGGCCTCAAAAACCTTCACCACCATAGAAACCATGACCAATGCTTTGTCTGCCAAAGCGTGGTTTGAGGCGAATTATGGTGACAAATCAGCGCTTTTAGTGAAAAATAAAGGTATTTCGCGCCATTTCGCCGCTTTAACCACCAATGTTGCTGCAGCGAATGGTTTCGGCATCAACACCACCTTCGGCTTTTGGGACTGGGTGGGTGGGCGCTATTCTTTGTGGTCAGCCATCGGATTGCCGATTGCCATCGCCATTGGTGCGCCCGGTTTTAAAGACATGCTGGCTGGCGCACATGAGATGGACGAGCATTTCCGCACCGCGCCGCTGGAAAGCAATCTACCCGTCAAACTCGGTTTGCTCGACGTTTGGTACCGCAATTTTCACGGCTTCACCAGCCGATGCGTGGCACCGTATCACAGCGCGTTGAAGCGTTTGCCGGCGTATTTGCAGCAGTTGGAGATGGAAAGCAACGGCAAACAAGTCGATGCGAATGGTCAAGCACTGCCGTTTTCAACGTCTGCCGTCGTTTGGGGCGAGCCAGGCACCAACGGCCAACATGCGTTTTTCCAAATGCTGCATCAGGGCACCGATGTGGTTCCCGTCGAATTCATCGCTGTGAAAAAAGCCCGCCACAGCTTGCCAGGCCATCAGCAGCGTTTATTGGCGAACGCGGTAGCGCAAGCGCAGGCGCTGATGATGGGCAAGGTCGATGCGGGTGGTCATAAAAACTTCCCTGGCAACCGCCCGAGCACGACGATGCTGCTGGAAGACTTAACCCCCGCCAGCTTTGGTGCGTTGATTGCGCTTTACGAGCACCGCGTTTTCGTCGCAGGCAGCGTATGGGGCATCAACAGTTTTGACCAATGGGGCGTGGAGCTGGGCAAGGTGCTGGCCGTGGACATCGAAAAACGCATGTCGTCTGGCGACATGGCGGGGTTGGATGGGTCGACGCAGGGGTTGCTGAAAAAGTTAATTCTTTTTTGAGGCTTCTTTTTTAAGTGATAGGGGTGTGTATAGTTCTTCATACATTAATTTTTAGTATGCAAGTATCGTAAAATCAACATATGTCCAATCCATCATCGCTTAGTCTGGCACGTAAAGATATTGTTGAAGGATTCATGCGTTATGACTTGTGGCCTTCATTAGCTTGGCAGGAAATAAAACGGCGCTACCGCCGTTCCACATTGGGGCCGCTTTGGCTTACTATCAGTACGGGTGCTTTCGTCGTTGGTTTGGGTCCTTTATACGGCAAACTATTTAACCAAGATCTTGCCACTTATTTGCCCTACATCGCCGTCAGTTTTGTATTGTGGGCCTTGCTGTCGGGCATGATTACAGATGCTTGCACAGTGTTTGTGGCTGAAGAAAGTATTTTTAAACAAATTAAATTGCCGTTTTCGATTTTTTGCTTTGCTCTGGTCACTAGAAATCTCATCATTTTGGCCCATAACGCTGCAATCATTTTGTTGGTTTTTTTGTTCTATCCGCCTCCGTTGACGCCAGTTTTGTTACTTTTCCCGGCTGGGTTGTTGTTGATCGCCATCAATGGTTTGTGGGTTTCGCTGTCTTTGGGCATTTTGTGTACCCGGTTTCGGGATATTCCGCAAATCGTAGCCAGCGTGTTGCAAATCACCATGTTTTTAACGCCTGTAATGTGGAAGGCGGATATGGTTGGTCGGCACACATGGATTGTGGACTGGAATCCTATGAATCATTTTTTAGAGTTGGTGCGCGCCCCCCTGTATGGGGTCATGCCATCTAGCACCACTTGGTTGGCGGTAGCCGCAATCACGGTGATTGGTTGGACAATGACTCTGATTGTGTTTGCACGTTATCGTACTCGTATTCCGTATTGGGTGTAAAAATTGCGCGTAAGCGTCATAGTGTTTTATTGACATTTCAAGTTAAAGACTGGCATGACCTCTATAGTTATTAAAAATATGACCGTCGATTTTCCAATCTATGGCATAGCGAGTCGGTCGTTTAAGAACACATTTTTAAGATCTGCAACTGGCGGCCGTGTGGCTCGTGATGCCAGCGACAAAGTCGTTATTCGTGCCATAGATAACATGAGTTTGAGTCTCAAGGAGGGTGATCGTGTTGGTATTTATGGTCACAACGGCTCTGGTAAATCCACTCTTTTAAAAGTTGTAGCTGGGGTGTATGCTCCTATATCAGGTACTTGCGAAGTGACTGGCCGCATATCAAGTATGTTGAATTTATTGCTTGGCATGCACCCTGACTCGACGGGCTATGAAAATATTTACTTACGTGGCAAGATTTTGGGCTTGTCACGCAAGGAAATTGAAACCATCACGAAGGATGTGGTCGAATTTGCGGGTTTGGGTGACTACATGGAAATGCCGCTGCGCACCTACTCCAGCGGTATGGCGATGCGCTTGGGTTTCTCGGTTTCCACATCCATTCCTGCGGACATTTTGTTGATGGACGAGTGGATGAGTGTGGGCGATGCTGAATTCACTGAAAAAGCCAATGCGCGTCTGGCGGCATTGTTAGACAATGCCAAAATATTGGTGCTCGCTTCTCATAGCGAAGAGACTATCCGCAAAAACTGCAACAAAATAGTCCGCCTAGATCATGGACAAATTGCGTCTGTGGAAGCAATCTAATTTATACCTTTTACTTGGCTGACGCTTGCCAAAGCACACCCGTATCGCTCAATATCGCATCCAGCGGTACATCGTGCGCTTCGGGGGTGAAATCTTCTTGCCAGCCGTTGCTGTAGCCTAGTCCGACAGTGGTGGGCTGCGGCTGCAATGTCGCCAAAGTGCGGTCATAAAAGCCACCACCGTAGCCCAAACGGTAACCACCTGGCCCAAAACCCACGCAGGGCACGAACAACAACGTCGGCACGACCACGCCCGTGTCTTTCGGTTTCGGAATGCCGTAAGCGTCTTCCTCCATCGGGCAGCCAGGGTACCAGGTGTGAAAAGTGAGTGTTTTGTGAACTTTGTCGATGACCGGCAGGCCAATTTTGCAGGGCGATCTGTTTGCTACGGTTTCTGTAGCTACTTGGGTAGAATAATTGGCAGCTGCAGGTTCATTTGCGTGGTGTACTGCCGTCAGGGCAGCATCTTCTTGCCAGCGGTAGAGCGCGGGCAGCGGGTCAAACTCGCCTTTGATCGGCCAATACGCGCCAATCACGGTGTCTGGGCGGTTAAACAGCCAAATTCGCATCACGCGTTGTAACAAGTCCGCGCGCTGTCCTCTATCGGGTAAATTCAAGCGTTGTTCTATCAAGGCTTTGCGCACCGCAGCTTTATCCATTATTCTTACCCTTATGACTATATTGAATTTTCCGACATTTGCTACACATTTT
>JAYUJX010000702.1:0-2845 GCA_043764955.1 Polaromonas sp. | reverse complement strand
TCGCCAGCCCGCTGCAGATCATGATTGAAGGCCCGCTGGGCGGCGCAGCGTTCAACAACGAGTTTGGTCGCCCTAATTTGTTGGGCTACTTCCGCGAGTACGAGCAATCTGTAACTAGCAACATCGACACGGTTCAGCGCGGCTACCACAAGCCCATCATGATAGCGGGCGGTCTGGGCGTGATCGACAGCGACTTGGCCCACAAAATCCTTTTCCCTGCGGGCAGCTTGCTGATCCAACTCGGCGGCCCGGGCATGCGGATTGGCATGGGCGGCAGCGCGGCCAGTTCCATGGCGACCGGCTCTAACGCTGCGTCGCTGGACTTTGACTCGGTGCAGCGTGGCAACCCTGAAATCGAGCGCCGTGCGCAAGAGGTGATCAACCAGTGCTGGCAGGCGGGTTTGGATGGAGGCCCCTGCGGTAGCGGCAACCCGATTCTGGCAATTCACGACGTGGGCGCAGGCGGCTTGTCGAATGCTTTCCCCGAGCTGGTCAACGACGCCGGTCGCGGCGCAAGGTTTGACCTGCGCGCCGTCCCGCTGGAAGAATCCGGCCTCGCGCCCAAGGAAATCTGGTGCAATGAAAGCCAGGAGCGCTACGTCATGGCGATTGCACCTGAGTCGTTGGAAGCGTTCAAGGCGATTTGTGAGCGTGAGCGCTGTCCGTTTTCGGTCGTAGGGGTCACTACCGATGAGAAGCAACTCGTTTTAGAAGATACCGCCTTACGCGCCCAACCCGTTCGCCCTGAGCCTGTCGAAGGGTTCTTGAAGGCTTCGACAAGCTCAGCTCGAACGGAAATTTTGGTAGAACGAACGGACTCTTTCCCAGTCGATATGCCCATGAACGTGCTGTTGGGCAAGCCGCCCAAAATGACCCGCGACGTCAAAACCGTCAAGCGCCAGATCCCCGCTCTCAATCTGACCGGCGTGGACCTGCAAAAAGCTGTCATTGAAGTGCTGGCGCATCCAACTGTTGCCAGCAAGCGCTTCCTAATCACCATTGGCGACCGCACCGTAGGCGGTTTCACCCACCGCGATCCGATGGTCGGCCCATGGCAAGTGCCGGTGGCTGACTGCGCCGTGACCATGGCCGACTACAAAGGCTTCGCCGGCGAGGCCATGAGCATGGGCGAGCGCACGCCGCTGGCCGCGCTGGATGCGCCTGCTTCGGGCCGCATGGCGGTGGCAGAGGCGATTACCAATCTGCTGGCTGCGCCGTTCGAGCTGTCCCGCGTCAAGCTGTCCGCCAACTGGATGGCCGCTTGCGGTGAAGCGGGCGAAGATGCCGCACTTTTTGAGACCGTCAAAGCCGTGGGCATGGAATTGTGTCCAGCGCTGGGGATTTCGATTCCGGTCGGTAAAGATTCGCTGTCGATGCGGACTACATGGAAAGAAGCAGATACCGCTAAAAAGGTGACTTCGCCCGTGAGCCTGATCATCACCGCTTTTGCGACTTTGGCCGACGTGCGCGGCACCTTGACCCCGCAACTGGACGCGACCGAAGCCGATACCACGCTGATCTTGATCGACCTCGGTAAAGGCCAAAACCGCATGGCGGGCAGTATTTTGGCGCAGACGATAGCCCAGTTTGGCGACCGCGTACCGGATCTGGACGATGCGAGGGATTTGGTGAATTTGGTCAACGCCATCAACCAGTTACGAGCTAATCGCCAGATTTTGGCCTACCACGACAAGAGCGATGGCGGCCTGCTGGCCTGCGTGGCCGAGATGGCGTTTGCGGGGCATGTGGGTGTCAGTTTGAACGTGGATATGTTGGTGTTAGAAGGTGACGGCGCCACGGACAGCCACATGCGAACTATGGATGTGGGCGACAGCAAAAACTGGGCAGGGCAGGTGAGCGCACGGCGCGAGGAGTTGACGTTGAAGGCGCTGTTCAACGAAGAGCTGGGCGCGGTGATTCAGGTCCGCACGTCTGAGCGCAACGCCATCATGGACACTCTGCGTTCGCACGGTTTGAGCAAATTCAGCCACTTCATCGGCAAAACGCGTCCTGCATCTAGCGAAATTGATGCTGGCAAAGGTCAGTTGCAGGTCTGGCGCGATGCCAAAGCCGTGTTCAGTGCGCCGCTGCATGACTTGCACCAGGTCTGGGACAGCGTGAGCTGGAAAATCGCCAAACTGCGCGATAACCCAGATTGCGCGGACAGCGAGCACCTAGCGGCTGGCTTGCCAGCTGATCCGGGTCTACACGTTAAATTGGGGGTAAATTTTTCTATTGCCGCAAACCCTGTCATTCCCGCGCAGGCGGGAATCCACGCGACTTCGTTTCAAGGTACGAATGGAATTTTAAACAGGGCTATGGATTCCCGCCTTCGCGGGAATGACGTAGTGGTGGGCGGGAATGACGCACCACAGTTGAACCTGACCCGCCCCAAAGTCGCCATCCTGCGTGAGCAGGGTGTCAACTCGCATGTCGAGATGGCCTATTGCTTCACCGAAGCCGGTTTTGACGCCTTTGACGTGCACATGACCGACCTGCAAACCGGCAGGGCGAACCTGAAAGATTTCGTCGGCATCGTGGCCTGCGGCGGCTTCAGCTACGGCGACACGCTGGGCGCGGGCATCGGCTGGGCGCGGTCGATCACCTTCAACCCGGTGCTGTCCGATCAGTTTCAGGCCTTCTTTGCGCGACCAGACACTTTTGGTTTGGGCGTCTGCAACGGCTGCCAGATGTTCGCCGAATTGGCGCAAATCATCCCTGGTGCGGAGCGCTGGCCGCGTTTCACGACGAATCAGAGCGAGCGCTTTGAGGCGCGTTTGAGCATGGTCGAGATTTTGGAATCGCCGAGTCTGTTTCTAGCCGGTATGGCCGGTACAAGGTTGCC
>JAYUJX010000701.1:0-2852 GCA_043764955.1 Polaromonas sp. | reverse complement strand
CCGAATTGTTCTTCGAAAACGTGCGCGTACCGGCCGAGAACTTACTGGGCGGCGAAGCCATGGAAAACAAGGGTTTCATCTGCCTCATGGAGCAGCTGCCCTGGGAGCGTCTGCAAATCGCCATCACCGCCGTGGCGTCCGCCCAAGCGGCGATTGACTGGACGGTGGCTTACGTCAAAGAGCGCAAAGTCTTCGGCCAAGCCGTGTCCAGCTTTCAAAACACAAGATTCAAACTCGCCGAAATGCAAACCGAAGTGCAAATCGCGCAAGTCTTCGTCGACAAATGCACCGAGCTGGTCTGCACCGACAAACTAGACACCGCCACCGCCAGCATGGCGAAATACTGGTGCTCCGACCTGCAATGCAAGGTGATGGATGAGTGCGTGCAGCTCTTCGGCGGCTACGGCTACATGTGGGAATATCCCATTACCCGAGCCTACGCCGACGCCCGCGTGCAGCGCATCTATGGCGGCACGAATGAGATCATGAAAGAGGTGATTACGCGGGGGATGGGGTTGGGGAAGTAAAAAAGCTATGAATTTAATAGCTGATTAGGTAATAAATACGCCGGCTAGAGGCGTATTTTATGTAATCGCAAGCGTCATGGTGATTTTTTGAGCTCGAAGTGTATTTTATGCAAGCATAAAAGTTAAAAAATATGCTTGCAAAATTAAAAAACAAGGAATAAAATGCAAGCATACAAACAATTTGAGGTGCTTGCATGAAAAAAGATCAAAGTAAAGTTGCAGGAGGAATTGCCAGAGCAACTTCTTTAGATGCCGACAAACGCAAAGAGATCGCAACAAAAGCGGCCATTGCTAGATGGGGCGAGCGTCCGCCAAGAGCAACACATAAAGGAAACTTTAAAGAAAATTTTGGGATTGAAATTGAATGCTATGTCTTGAACGATGAGCGGAAAACAGCTGTTATCAGCCAACGAGGAATGGCTGAAGCAGTTGGACTAAGTGAAGGAGGCAGCAAGTTTCAACGATTTATTGCTGGTAAGGCGATGTCTAATTTCATTAGTCCAGAATTACGTCTGAAACTAGAAAATCCTATTATTTTTCAATCAGCTAGCGCTGGCCCAGCAAAAACAGTTCATGGTTATGACGTAACAATCCTCATAGATATTTGCAATGCGGTTTTAAAAGCCGTATCAAGTGGTGTCAAAGTCTCAGAGGGCGTCGCCAAACAATCGCAAATCGTATTAAACGCATCAGCCAAAGCTGGTATTGAAGGCTTGGTATATGCCCTTGCTGGCTATGACCGAACTAAAGAAGAGGTAATTGCGGCTTACAAGCTGTACGTGATAGAAGAGGCGCGAGAGTATGAAAGAGAGTTTTCGCCAGAGCTCTATGCTGAATGGTACCGGTTGTATAACCTTCCAAAATATGAAAGAGGCAGGCCTTGGGAGTTTAGATATTTGACCATCGATCATATTTACCATCCTTTAGCAAAAAGTAACGGCAAGGTTTTTGCACTGGCAAAAACTAGCAAGGAGGCGAATGGTTCGTCTAATTCCAAGATACACCAATTTTTATCAGAGATCGGTGTTAAAGCTTTAAGAACACAAGTGGGAAAAATACTTGGTATTGCAACTGTCTCAGAAACGAGAGAAGAGTATGAAAAATACATCAGAGAGAAAATTTATGGACAAAAGGAATTGCCATTTGTCTAATTTCTACAAGCCCATTGCATCTTGTAACGTTACGCGATACAATCACCCATGATCAAGACTTTTAGACACAAGGGTTTGAAAGCCTTTTTCGAGTTAGGTAGCATGGCCGGCATACAGGCTGCTCATGCGCGCCGTCTATCTGCGATGCTAAGTCGTTTGAACCAAACGACCGACGCCCAAGGTATGAATTTGCCGGGTTGGCGTTTGCATCCGTTGAAAGGGCGGGAGCTGAAAGGTCACTTTTCGGTGTGGGTGAACGGCAACTGGCGAATGACGTTTACTTTTGAGGGCACGGATGCCGTGCTGGTGGATTATCAGGATTACCACTAATTTTTGCGATTTTATTTATCAAGAAAATTGTTTATCAAAGACTTAGATTGCTGCTTTTACTGCGCTAAGTCTTTGATAAGTAAGGAGAAATGATAATGATGCGAATGTTCAACCCCCCCCACCCAGGCTTGACGCTGCGTGACGATGTGCTGCCCGCACTGGGCTTGACGGTGACGCAAGCTGCGGCGCAGCTGGATGTGTCTCGCGTGGCGCTGTCGCGTGTTTTGAACGCCAGAGCCGCCATTTCGCCAGATATGGCTTTGCGTATCGAGGCATGGTTAGGCGTAGAGCGCGGCGGCGAGGCGCGGTTGTGGCTGGCTGAGCAAAGCGCCTATGACGTGTGGCAAGTGCAGCAGCGCTATGCGACAACGCCTATGCATGTGCAGATGGCGCCTATAGCAGCTTGAAGGCGTTAATTTACTATTAATTTAATAGCTACTCAGGCAATAAATACTGCGGCTATGTGCTGATTTATTGTGCTATTTTTGAGAGTCACCAATCGGTACTGCTTCAACCCCGTTACAACCGATAAGGCACTCGAACTCCAGGCTCATCTTCTGCAAAATCTTTGGTATTACGCGTCACCAAAATACGCCCATGCACCTGCGCGGTTGCCCACACAATGGCGTCTGGAAGTTTGATTTTGTGGCTTTTGCGGATCTCGACCGATCGGCTGGCGACTGGGGCGTCAATCGGCAAGCTTTGAAAACTCGTCAAGAAACTGCGTGTGACTTGCTCGGTTTCAGGCGTGGTGCCTACCAAAACTTCCATCCACGTGATGACGCTGATGGCTTTGTCGTCTTTGCCGGTGTAGCGGTCAAGTTCGGTTTTGGCGGCTTGGATG
>JAYUJX010000700.1:0-11221 GCA_043764955.1 Polaromonas sp. | reverse complement strand
CAAACCAAACAATCACCCAAATACGGTTTAACGGAATGCCGATACTTTGTGCGGCTTGGTGGTCGTCAGCCACAGCGCGAAGTGCGCGACCAGTTGCTGTTTTTTGGAAAAACATACTGAGTGCACCCACTAACACGGCAGCAATCAAAGCAGCATATAAGTCTTCTTTGTTGATCAGAATACCGCCTTGAAACACGCTTTCAAACGCCATGATGGGTTCTTTGGGCATACCGATGTCGATTTTGTAAATGTCACTACCAAAGATAGTTTGTCCCAAACCGTCTAAAAAGTAGCTGATGCCCAAGGTTGCCATCAACAATGTGGTGCCCTCTTGGTTCACCAAGTGGCGCAGCACAAGCTTCTCAATCACCCAAGCCACTACAAACATGATGATGCTGGCGATGATGAAGGCAGCGACATTGGCAAGAATGGGGTTGTCAATCCCCGTCCATGCGGGAATCCATACTGCAAAGCGTGCCATGGCCAACGCTGCAAACAGCACCATCGCACCTTGCGCAAAGTTGAACACGCCTGAGGCTTTAAAAATCAGCACGAAGCCTAGTGCAACCAAAGAGTACAACATGCCGGCCATCAAGCCGCCGAGTAGTGTTTCTAGAAAAAATGCCATGATATTTAGTTCCTAATGTGATGTGCCGAGGTAAGCGCTGATCACCTCTGGGTTGTTGCGCACCTCGTCGGGCGTGCCATCACCAATTTTTTTACCGTAATCGAGTACCACCACGCGGTCTGAAATATCCATCACCACGCCCATGTCATGTTCAATCAACACCACGGTTGTGCCGTATTCGTCATTGATGTCCAGCACAAAGCGGCACATGTCTTGCTTTTCTTCCAAGTTCATGCCAGCCATGGGTTCGTCCAGCAGCAGCACTTGTGGCTCCATCGCCAAGGCGCGACCCAAATCGACACGCTTTTGCAAACCATAGGGCAATTGGCCGACAGGTGTTTTACGGTAGGCTTGGATTTCTAAAAAGTCGATGATGTGCTCGACAAACTCGCGATGCCGAACTTCTTCGCGCTCCGCAGGGCCGATACGCAGGGCTTGCATCAGAATATTGCTTTTGATACGCAAATTGCGGCCAGTCATGATGTTGTCAATCACGCTCATGCCCTTGAACAAAGCCAAATTTTGGAAGGTGCGCGCAATACCCATGCTCGCGACTTGGTGGCTGTCCATGTGGCTGAAGGTCTGCCCTTTGAAAGTGATGCTGCCTTGCTGCGGCGTGTAAACGCCATTGATGCAGTTCAGCATCGAGCTTTTGCCCGCACCGTTGGGGCCGATGATGGCGCGCACCTCATGCTCACGCACGTTGAACGAAATATCGCTCAGTGCTTTGACGCCACCAAAGGCTAAGCTGATGTTTTTGACGTCAAGAATGACATCGCCGATTTTTTTAGTTGCCATGGTTGTTCTTTAACTTTTCAAGCTGCAGCCAAAACTGACGCATTAGCTGGGGCAAATATCTTGGCATCGCTCAACTTCAAGGTTGCGCTGACGCTGCCCGAGCGACCATCTTCAAATTTCACAACAGTTTCGATGAACTGCTCGGTTTTGCCGGCATACAAACCATCCACCAAAGCTGCGTATTTGTCAGCGATGAAGCCACGGCGTACTTTGTTGGTTCGCGTCAACTCGCCATCATCTGCATCCAGTTCTTTGTGCAAGATCAAAAAGCGGCTGACTTGGCTACCCGCCAGCATGGTGTCTGCGCTCAAATCAACGTTGACCTTTTCAACGCATTCCTTGATGAGCTGGTACACCTCTGGTTTTTGCGCCAAATCGGTGTAGCCGGCATAGGATAAGTTACGACGTTCTGCCCAGTTACCCACCGCATCAAAGTCAACATTGATCATGACGCAGACTTTTTCGCGGCCATCGCCATAAGCGACAACTTCTTTGATGTGCTGGAAAAACTTGAGTTTGTTTTCCACATACTTGGGTGCAAACATTGCACCGTCAAACGCGCCGCCTTGGATGCGGCCTACGTCTTTCACGCGGTCGATGATTTTCAAATGTCCATGTGCATCCAAAAAGCCCGCATCACTCGTGTGGTACCAACCGCCTTCGGTCAACACTTCATCGGTTGCCGCTTTGTTTTTGTAATACTCTTTGAACAAACCGGGTGATTTCACCAAGACTTCGCCATTGTCCGCCACTTTGATTTCAACACCATTGCAGGGGATGCCGACCGTGTCCGCACGGGCTTGGTTGTCCGGCTGCTGGCATACAAAAACGGCCGTTTCGGTTGAGCCGTACAACTGCTTCAAATTGATGCCGATGGCGCGATAGAAGGTGAACAAATCAGGACCAATCGCTTCGCCTGCGGTGTAAGCCACGCGCACACGGCTCAAACCTAGGTTGTTGCGCAGCGGGCCATAAACCATCCAGTTGCCCAGTGCGTATTTCAGGCTGTCAAGCATGCCAACTGAAGTTCCATCTGTCTTCGCAGGACCCACCTTTTGCGCCACGCCCATAAAGTAATGAAACATCTTGCGTTTGATGGCGCCCGCATCTTCCATGCGAATCATCACACTGGTAAGCAAGCCTTCAAACACGCGGGGTGGTGCAAAGTAATAAGTTGGACCGACTTCCTTCAAATCAATCGTCGTTGTCGCGGCAGACTCTGGGCAGTTCACCACATAGCCGCAAACCAACCACTGCGAGTAGCTGAAAATGTTTTGCCCAATCCATGCTGGCGGCAAATACGCCAGCACTTCTTCGTGGCTGGTCAGTTTGTCAAATTTAGCGCCTGATTCGGCGGCATTCAGCAAGCTATTGTGGGTGTGCACCACGCCTTTGGGGTTACCCGTTGTGCCCGATGTGAAAAACATGGCAGCGACATCTTCAGGTTGCGCTTTTTCAACTTCTGCTTTAAAAAACCCTGGCTGCTTGGCTGCAAATGCTTTGCCGTTATCCAGCAAAGTCTCCAAACTCGCCAGGCGTGGCTCGTCGTATTTGCGCAAACTGCGCGGGTCATCGAAGTATATGTTGGTCAGTTGTGGGCATTGCGGGCTGATCTCTAACAACTTATCGACTTGCTCTTGGTCTTCAGCAAATACAAATTTGACGTCGGCATTGTTGATGGGAAAAACGCATTCCAGCGCAGCAGCATCTTGGTACAAAGGAATCGGCACGGCTCCCAGCGCCTGCACCGCCAACATCGTGGCATACAAACGGGGACGATTCGCACCAACGACCACCATGTGGTCACCGCGCTTCAACCCCGCCTCAAACAAGCCGCAAGCCAGGTGCTCGACCATCGTTGCCAAGTCCGCCCAGGTCAGCGCCTGCCAGATGCCGTATTCCTTTTCGCGCATGGCTGCGTCTTGTGGGCGCTCTGCGGCGTGCTTTAACAATAATCGGGCAAAAGTGGTCTGCATCTCAATGGTTCCAAAAGATCTGTGGTCTGATGGGTCGAATATTAGGATACTATTTGACGTTAAGTTGTCGTTTGGACGACAATTGAGCTCTACTTAGCTTAGGACTTTCCCTGATTAAAGATAGCCATGACACGCCCAGCTGCCCAAGAACAATCGCTGCACCAGCGCCGCCGCAACCCCACTGACTTTGAACTGGTTGGCATTCCGTGGCTGGCATTTTTAGACGACAAACAGCGTGAAAGAGCCATCAACGAGATTGACGTGACAGACGCAGAACCGGGCGACTACGTCTGCCGCACCGGCAGACCCGTGACCTACTGGTTTGGCTTGGTGCAAGGTTTACTCAAAATGAGCACGGACAACGCCCAAGGCCAAACCATGACCTTCACCGGCGTGCCCCCCGGTGGCTGGTTTGGCGAAGGCACGGTGATGAAGCGCGAGCCCTACCGCTACAACATCCAAGCACTGCGCAAAAGCACCATCGCCGGCCTGCCCGTGGCCACGTTTGACTGGCTGCTGGACAACTCCATCGGCTTCAACCGCTTTGTGATGAGCCAGCTCAACGAACGCCTGGGCCAATTCATCGCCGCCCGCGAGATCGACCGCATGACCAACCCCGACATCCGCGTGGCCCGCAGCCTAGCCGCCCTCTTCAACCCCGTGCTCTACCCCGGCGTGGGCGAAGTGCTGCGTATTACACAGCAAGAGCTGGCGTATTTGGTCGGTTTATCGCGGCAACGGGTGAATGAGGCGCTGACGAACTTGTCCGATCAGGGCACGATCAAGGTGGAATATGGGGGATTGCGGGTTTTGGATATTCATGCGTTGCGGACGCGGAATTTTTGAACCCCGAAATTTACCCCTAAAATCAGCATCTAGCCGGCGTATTTAATGCCTAAGCAGCTATAAATTAAATAGCAAATCATTTCGCCTCGTAAATAATTGGCACTTGCGAACCACGTTGAACGATAACAACTGCTTTATGAATCGCTTTTGTTTTGGGCTCAACCAAGGGGTAGCTTTCTAGCTTTTTTGTCTTCTCCATGCCCGTCTTAAACAAGCAAACGCAACCATGATACGGGTGCTGCGCCGAGGCATACAAAATGCCATCTAGCCCCTTTTCTCTGTAGTTTTTAGCAAGTTCTTGGCTGCTTTCATAGCGCATGGACTGCAAAACGGGATATTGCTCTTCTTGTCCGCGTAGGTATACCAAGCTAATAGCTTTTTGCGTTTCAAAGCTAACGAGCTCGCGCTGCGCCAAGCGATCCCAGTGGCAACTTGTTACCTCTCTGCGAAAAAGTGACTCGTACAACGCAGTCTCTGGGCTATCTGCCAAATAAGCAGTTGGCTCGTTTACAAGATCAAAACGATTGACCACGCCACCTGTTGGCGCAAGTATGTAACCCTTTACTTGAACGCTCCTTGAAATTGCTTTTTTGAGTTGTAGTCGATACCAAATTTGGTTTGCGGGAATTTGAACGATAGGTGGATTGTTTAAGAGTAAATAGGGGTCTTTGGAGTTCATAAATGAGGCAGGAAAACAAGATTAATGTGCCTCAGCCGTTGCCAATCCCAATACACGCTCGAAGGCGACGCCCTGCTCTAAGGCAGCACGCGGTGTTTTTCCATCTAAAGCGGTCGCAGGTGATTCTAAAAACGCCAGTAGCTGCCAGCCATCGTTCGTTCCCAAGCTTTTCGCAAGGGGCTGCAAAGCAGGCCAAAGAGCGGGTTCAAACTGCCACCGCGGTAATTTGAAGCCACGGCGCAGGTTAGACACGCCAATACAGCGACCACTCTTGATCCAAGCATTGACAGTAACGCGCGTCGTTCCAGCCAATGCGGCAGCGTCGTCTGTTGAAATCATGTCGGCAGCGTCCATGCGGTCACGACGGTACTGCACACCAGAGCGCAAAACGGCGGCTGTCTGCGCGGCAGTGGCGTAAGGGCTATCAGATGAAACATGGCGTGATTGAGCGATTTGGGGGGCAAACGGTGAGTGAAGGGTTAAGGTGTTCATGCGGATACTCGAAAAATTGCGCTTATGGCGCGTTACGCAGGTTTGTTTTTCCAGCGGAGAAGAATCCATTTGATTTATTTAAAACCAACGGCACAACTTTAATTTTGGATATAAATCCCACTCCCACGGTATGTTTATGAAGACTGAGGTGACTCACAACCCAACTACCATATTTGCGCAACACGGCAAAGATGGACTTTTGTAATGAATTTTGAGTTGTTTTATAAATTGCTAAAAACGCTTTCATCACAGCTATCGCTATTTTGCTGGGCTCAAATGGAACAACAGCGCCATTACGCCTGATGATTTGATAGTGATCCAAAGTTGGTTTAGCAACCGTTTCATTTAAAGTAATTTCCGATTTAGTCCAAGTCAGCATTTACGCCTCCAATTCGTGCGAGTACCTCAAGCTAAGGCAATTTACATACGAGTAGGGATATTATCACAAGCGGATTAATTAGTAAAGTTTGATTATTTCGTTAATTTTGGAAAGTAGGCGTGGTGGGACGTAAAAAAGCCGGCTAAGACCAAAAACATCTCATTTAGAGGCTATTTTCGGCTTTAGCCGGCGTATTTATTGTTTACGCAGCTATAAATTAAATAGCAATCACTTCTCCACAAACGCCCGCTCAATCACGTAATCACCCGCTTGGCCAATACCTGCGGAGATGGTGAAACCCAAGCCGTCTAGCACCACGCGCAGGTCTTTCAGCATGGCGGGGCCGCCGCAGATCATGGCGCGGTCGGTGGTTGGGTTGATTTGCGGCAGGCCGATATCCAAACAGAGTTTGCCGTTTTCAATCAGCACCGGCAGGCGACCTGTGTTGCGGAACTCCTCACGGGTGACTGTGGGGTAATAGATGAGTTTCTTTTTGACCTCTTCGCCCAAAAAGTCGTCGTGCGGCAGCTCGTGTTCGATGAATTTGGCATACGCCAACTCAGAGCCAATGCGCACGCCGTGCACCAAAATGACCTTTTCAAATTTTTCATAAACGTCTGGGTCACGGATAATACTCATGAAGGGCGCGAGGCCTGTACCGGTGGCGAAGAGGAACAAGTTTTTGCCTGGCAGCAAATCCGTCAACACCAGCGTACCCGTGGGTTTGCGACCAACCAGCACCTCATCGCCCACTTGCAAATGCTGCAAACGTGAGGTCAGCGGACCGTTTTCAACCTTGATGCTGAAAAACTCCAACTCTTCCGCGTAATGCGGGCTGGCGATACTGTAGGCGCGCAGCAGCGGCTTGCCGTCCACCTCCAAGCCGACCATGACGAAATGGCCGCTTTCAAAACGCAAACTCGCGCTGCGCGTGGTGGTGAAGGTGAAGAGGGTTTCGTTCCAGTGGTGAACGGAGAGGACTTTTTCTTTTTCGAAGGCGGCCATGGTTGTTTAAACTTTATGGTTGAAATGCTAAGTAGTTTTTAAATATATAGAACGGCAATTTATGATGTATTTTAACCTATGGACGGTTTTTGAGCACCTTTGCATGGTAAGCGGCTTGGACTTTCTACACATATCTATAGTTAGAGAATAAACTATCTCCCTACATCAAGAAGCCTATAAAGAAGTATATGAACGCGCCTATCATCCCTCCGAATTCTGCCCCTGCGGCCCCGGCAGCCCCCGTTTTTAAACGCGCCTTATCCCCCGGCGCAGCCAAAGCCGTGGCGGGCGGCAAAAAACCTGATCCGAACGCCCCCCCAGCCAAAGCTACCAGCCGCCTCAACAAACGCATGGCCGAGTTGGGCATGTGCTCGCGCCGCGAGGCGGATGAGTGGGTCGCCAACGGCTGGGTCAAAGTGAATGGCGTGGTCGCTGAAATGGGTTTGCAAGTGCTACCCTCTGACAAAATCGACGTGGACCGCGCCGCCAAAGGCAAACAAGCCAATCAAGTGACGATTCTCATCAACAAGCCCATGGGCTATGTGAGCAGCCAAGCCGAAGACGGCCATGAGCCGGCCGTCACCCTGTTCACCCCGCAAAACCGCTGGGCGGACGACAACGCCCGCTTTTTCTGGAACCACTCACAGCTGCCCGGTTTAGCTCCCTGCGGACGGCTGGACATCGATTCGATCGGCTTGCTGGTGATGACGCAAGACGGCCGTATCGCCCGCCAGCTGATTGGTGAAGACTCCGTCATGGAAAAAGAATATTTGGTGCGGGTGGAATACTACAAAGACGGCAACATGAGCGACCAAAGCCCCATGCTGCCCATCAATTCCGATGTGCAAGCAGCCTTCCCTCCTGATCTCATGAACAAATTACGTTTTGGTCTCAGCTTAGACGGCCAGCCCCTGAAACGCGCCAAAGTCGACTGGCAAAACCCCGAGCAGCTGCATTTTGTGCTGACCGAAGGTAAAAAACGCCAAATCCGCCGCATGTGTGAACAAGTTGGGTTGAAGGTTGTTGGACTAAAGCGGGTGAGGATTGGCAATGTGGTGCTGGGTAACTTGCCGATCGGCCAATGGCGGTATTTGGCGCCGCATGAGAAGTTTTGAAGGTTGATTTTACTATATTTTTAATAGCAACTAAGACAATGAATACGTCGTCTAGAGGTGAAAATTACCCAAAACGGTCAAAACACCAAAATTTGACGCTCTGACAACACGCGCGGGGCTAGTGTGGGGGCTAGGCTGGATTCTTCGACCACGTCGACACGAAAAGGCAAGTTGCTGGCTTCAAAGGCGTCTTGCAGGTCTGCTCTGACTCGCCAATTTAGTGGCGCTGGAGTGGCGATGAGGATATCTAAGTCCGAATACGGGCGGGCGCGGCCGGTGGCGCGGGAGCCGAAAACCCAAGTTTTGACGGGCGCTTTTATGAACACGGCGCGCAAGATGGCGCAAACTTCGGCGGTTTGAATGTCTGTCAAGGCAATAGCTTGCATGCTCATGCTTCAAGCGCCTTGAGCAGCAACGTAACATCTGCCACAAAATCAGCAGCCGCTAGCGCCACCTCGTTGGCGCGGTCTTCGTTATAGGCGTGGGACGTGGCGTTGCGCATATCGCGCCAGTGTCGCCACGTGTCTAGCGGCATGGGCAAGCCAGCATCTAAGGCACGACGCAACAAGTCGTTAAAGCTTAAATCGCTCACTAAATCTGAAGCTTCAGCCCGCTCAATCAGCACGCGGCGGGTGCTGCGGATGGCTAGCTCGTAGGTGAACTCAAAACTTTGGATCACCGCAGAGCGTAAATGCGGCTTCAAAGCATCGCCCTCAGCACGCGCGTGCCAAAAATCAAGCGCCTCGCGCAACTGTGCCAAAGCTTTGCGCAGGGGGCTGAGGTCGATGGATGAACTAAACATAGGCGTATATTATCAGTGTCACAGTAAATTAGCGTCGTTTTAACCGCCATGCGGTATAAAGCAGCCATACTTTTAAGCAAAACAAATATCGGAGACCTTACTCACATGTCCACCATGCATCGCGTCGCCATCAGCAGCACAGGGCTTTACACGCCGCCGCACGTTATCACCAATGAAGAGTTGGTTGCCTCTTTCAACCAGTATGTAGAACTACAAAACACCGAGCACGCCAACGAGATTGCGGCGGGTACGTTAACCGCGTTGACACCGTCCAACGTCGAGTTCATCGAAAAAGCCTCGGGCATCAAACGCCGCTATGTGTTGGAAAAAGCCGGTGTGTTGGACCCCACCCGTATGCGCCCGAATTTTGTCAAAAGACCGGACGACGAGATCAGCCTGATGGCCGAAATTGGCGTGGCTGCAGCGAAGGATGCACTACAACGCGCTGGCAAAACCGTTGCTGATGTGGATTTTGTCATCTGCGCCAGCGCCAACATGCAACGCGCTTACCCCGCGATGGCGATTGAGATTCAAACGGCATTGGGCATCAAAGGCTTTGGTTTTGACATGAATGTGGCGTGCTCGTCGGCCACGTTTGGTTTGGAGATGGCGTACAACGCGGTGAAATCGGGCGCATCTAAGGGCGTGTTGGTGGTAAACCCCGAAATCACCTCCGCCCATTTGGCCTGGAAAGACCGCGATTGCCATTTCATTTTTGGCGATGTGTGTACCGCCATATTGGTGGAGCGCTTGGAGGTAGCCCCGAAAGGCGCGTTTGAGATCTTGGGGACGCATTGCTTCACGCATTTTTCAAACAACATTCGCAACAACTTTGGCTTCATGTCACATGCGGAAGACCGCAATGTCAACGACCGCGACCAGCTGTTTCAACAAGAAGGCCGCAAAGTGTTCAAAGAGGTTTGCCCACTGGCGGTCGAGCACATCAGCAACCATTTGGCGACCTTTGGCTACACCCCAGAGCAGACACGCCGCTTTTGGCTACATCAAGCGAACATCAACATGAACCAGTTTGTCACCCGCAAACTGCTGGGGCGCGACCCGACAGCGGACGAAGCGCCCATCATTTTGGACGAGTTTGCCAACACCGCTTCTGCCGGCTCCATCATCGCCTTTCACCGCCACCATGAGGACATCCAAGCGGGTGAAGTCGGCGTGATTTGCTCGTTTGGCGCAGGGTATTCGATTGGTAGTGTCGTCGTCAAGCGTACATAAACCCTCTTATAGTTAGGCAAATCATGGCTAAACCCAATCCGTTCAAACACTTGCGATCTACGGATTTGCGGGGTTTGGCCAAGCTGGCGACGCAAGCCACGGTGAACGTGACCAAAATCGCCGAGGGTGTGACGCAATCGGTTTGGAGCACGATGGGTGCACCCAGTGGCAAGCTGGCGAATGAGACACGCGGCATCACGGGTTTGGTTTATAAAAGCATTCAAGGCGTGGCGCAGCTGGTGGGCAAAGGTGCAGAGTCGCTGTTGACGGGTTTACAGCCGCTCTTAGACAAAATTGACCAAGAGCCGCAAGAATCAGCCCCACGCGAAGCGGTTTTGGCGGCGCTGAATGGTGTGATGGGCGATCGGCTGGTGGAGAGCGACAACCCACTGGCAACACCCATGACGCTGCGTTTCAACAATGAAGTATTGAACTGGGAAGCGCTGCCCGACAAAGCGCTGCTGACGGGCAAAGTGCTGATCGTCGTTCACGGTTTGTGTATGAATGATTTGCAGTGGACGGTTCAAAATGAAGGCGAGTCCTTCAACCATGCGGAAAATTTGGCTACAAAACTGGGCTACACCCCCGTTTATGTGCGCTACAACACGGGCCTGCATACCTCGCAAAACGGGCAAACGCTGTCGAACCAGCTTGAATTACTCAGCGCTCTGTGGCCAACGCCGTTGACAGAAATTTCCGTGCTGGTGCACAGCATGGGCGGCTTGGTCACGCGCTCTGCCGTGCATGCGGCGCAGCACAGCCGGCGGCAATGGGTCAACAAACTCAAAAACATCGTATTTTTAGGCACACCGCACCACGGCGCACTGCTGGAGAAAGCGGGCAATTGGATCGATGTGCTCCTAGGCGTCACGCCCTACAGCGCGCCTTTCAAAAGACTGGTCGAGCTGCGCAGCTCAGGCATCACCGACCTACGGTTTGGGCATGTTTTAGACAGCGACTGGCAGGGGCATGATCGCTTCAAGCCCAAAACCAAACAAGAACAAGATAGCCGCGAGAACCTGCCGCTGCCAGAAGGCGTCGCCTGCTTCACCGTAGCGGCAACTTTGGCTGCTAAACGCAGCTTGCTTGCGGACAGGTTGATTGGCGACGGCTTGGTGCCACTAAACAGCGCGCTGGGCGTGCACAGCGACCCGACGCGTAGCTTGACTTTTGCCAAATCGTCGCAGATGCTTGTTTATAGGACGAATCACATGGCGATGCTAGGGAGTACTGAGGTGGGAAAGCAGCTGGTGGATTGGTTAAGCTGA
>JAYUJX010000699.1:0-11232 GCA_043764955.1 Polaromonas sp. | reverse complement strand
GACTACAGAAGAAAAAAGCACTAAAAACACATCTTTTGAGTCAAATGAGGCAAATCCAGTCGTATTTGAGATCGGTTTCGGCATGGGCGAAGCAACAGCGCACATTGCCGCTTTGCTGCCCGACACCCTC
Source organism: Polaromonas sp. (assembly GCA_043764955.1). Taxonomy (GTDB): domain Bacteria; phylum Pseudomonadota; class Gammaproteobacteria; order Burkholderiales; family Burkholderiaceae_C; genus Aalborgiella. The sequence continues at coordinate 11,102 of JAYUJX010000699.1, read as the reverse complement.
TTTTTAGCCTGCGAAGTGCACCAGCCTGGCGTGGGTGCGTTGCTCAAACGGATTGGCGAGAGCCTGGAAACCGAGCACCCGCTCGACAACATCCGCATCATCTCCCACGACGCGGTCGAGGTGATCGACTACATGCTGCCGCTCGCCAGCTTGGACGGTGTGCACATTTTCTTCCCCGACCCGTGGCATAAAAAGCGGCACAACAAGCGCCGTTTGATTCAGCAGCCACTGATCGCCAAGCTGGCGGCACGCCTGAAAGTGGGCGGCTACATCCACTGCGCGACCGATTGGCAAGAATATGCCGAGCAGATTTTGGAGGTGCTGAGTGCCGAACCGCTGCTCAAAAACCGCGCAGATCCGGTCAAACACGCTGAATTAGCCGGTTACAGCTTCAAGCCGCACTACCGACCACTGACCAAGTTTGAAAACCGGGGCATCAAGCTGGGGCATGGTGTTTGGGATGTCGTTTTTGAGCGTGTATAAATTCTACGAATATCCGTTCGGGCTGAGCTTGTCGAAGCCTTCTGAACCCTTCGACAGGCTCAGGGCGAACGGGTTAGTGGCGAGCGTATGAGTGAATTTAACCTCATTTACGAGGACAGCGCTCTTCTGGTATTTAACAAGCCCAGCGGTCTGCTCTCCGTCCCCGGCAAAGGCCCAGAGAAGGCAGATTGCCTGAGAACCCGCGTGCAGCAGGTTTACCCTGAAGCCTTGACGGTGCATAGATTGGACATGTCAACTTCAGGCATTTTGCTGATGGCACGCAGCGCTGAATTGCACCGTGCGCTGAGCATCGCCTTTCAAGATCGTGAAGTTAAAAAGCGCTATGTCGCTGTTGTAGATGGTCTAGTGCAAAAAAATCAAGAAAACCCTTGGCAAGAATGGCAACTGATTGACAAACCGATTGCGACCGATTGGATCAACCGCCCGTTGCAGAAAATCGACCCGATTGAGGGCAAACCCAGCCAAACGCACTACAAAATCGCCAGTTATGATGCTGCCACTGACTCGACGCGGCTAGAACTGGCACCCATCACCGGCCGCACGCACCAGCTGCGGGTGCATTTGCAGTCCTTAGGTCACCCGATTTTGGGCGATCACTTATATGCATCACCCGAAACCATGGCCAAGTCAGCACGGCTGATGTTACATGCCAGCCAGCTGACGTTTACGCATCCTGTGACGGGTGATGCGCTTGATCTGCATTGCAATGCTCCGTTTTAGCTCGTTTTAAGCTGCTTTTAGTCAAATTCGGCGCTGTAAGCTCTTAGACGGTAATTGAGAAAATAATCAGATTGCATTAGTATTTATCCATCTAAATTGAGGAGACAGTCATGAGTCGTGAAGTCGTTGTAGTCAGCGGTGTGCGCACCGCCATTGGTACGTTCGGCGGTAGTTTGAAGGACATCGCCCCAACCGAGCTGGCCGCGCAGGTCGTGCGCGAATCCCTCAAACGTGCCAACGTGGACGGTGCGGACGTCAGCCATGTGGTGTTTGGCCATGTGGTCAACACCGAGCCGAAAGACATGTACTTGTCGCGCGTCGCAGCCATCAACGGCGGCTGTGCCGAGGGCACACCGGCTTTCAACGTCAACCGCCTGTGCGGTTCCGGTCTGCAAGCCATCATTTCTGCCAGCCAATCCATTTTGCTGGGCGACGCGGATGTCGCCATTGGCGGCGGCGCTGAAAACATGAGCCGTGGCCCCTACGCCTCACTCAACACCCGCTGGGGCGCTCGCATGGGCGACACGAAAATGATCGACATGGTGGTTGGTGCGCTGCACGACCCCTTCCACACTATCCACATGGGCGTGACGGCTGAAAACATCGCCGCCAAATGGGGCATCACCCGCGAGACGCAGGACGCGCTGGCCGTAGAGAGCCACAACCGCGCCCAGCGTGCCACAGAAGCCGGTTACTTCACCGAGCAAATCGTCCCCGTCATGCTGAAAAGCAAAAAAGGCGACGTAGCCTACGCGACTGACGAACACTTCCGCCCCAACTGCACCATGGCCGACATGGCCAAGCTGAAACCTGTGTTTATCAAAGAAAATGGTACGGTTACTGCGGGCAACGCCTCTGGCATCAACGACGCGGCTGCTGCTGTGGTGTTGATGGAGAAGAGCGTCGCCCAAGCACGCGGTCTGCAGCCGCTGGCGCGTTTGGTGGCCTACGCCCACGCCGGTGTGGACCCGAAGTACATGGGCATCGGCCCCGTGCCGGCTACCCAGAAAGCCCTGAAAATGGCCGGTTTGACCGTGAATGATCTGGATGTGATCGAAGCCAACGAAGCGTTTGCGGCCCAAGCCTGCGCCGTGACCAAAGATTTAGGTTTAGACCCAGCTAAAGTAAACCCGAATGGGTCAGGCATTTCTTTGGGTCACCCGATCGGTGCGACCGGTGCGGTGATCACCGTGAAAGCGCTGTATGAACTACAGCGTATCAAAGGCCGCTATGCGCTGGTGACCATGTGTATTGGCGGTGGACAAGGTATTGCAGCGATTTTTGAACGCATGTAAAACAAACTCACCCTCTCGGGTGATGTTCGGCATGGATTTTCTTCAGCCGCTCCCGCGCAACGTGGGTGTAAATCGTCGTCGTTGAAATATCGGCATGCCCAAGCAACAGTTGAACCGTACGCAAATCCGCGCCATGGTTCAGCAAATGCGTGGCAAAGGCATGCCGTAATGTGTGTGGTGACAGTGGACTTGTGATGTGCGCTGTGAACGCGTGCTTTTTCACGGTGTACCAAAACATCACCCGCGTCATGCCTGCGCCGTGATGGGTGACAAACAAATCTTGCGTTTGCTGCTGCCCCAAAATCTGCGGGCGTGAAACTTCTAAATACCGCTCAATCCACAGCCGTGCCACTTCGCCAAAAGGCACGAGTCGCTCTTTGTTGCCTTTGCCGATGACGCGCAGAACGCCCTCATTCATGCTCAGATTAAACACTTTCAGCGTCACCAACTCGCTCACCCGTAAACCACTGGCGTACATCAACTCCAGCATGGTGCGGTCGCGCAGACCCAGCGGTGTGTCGATATCTGGCGCGTCCAGCAACGCCTCTACCTGCGATTCCGTCATGGTTTTGGGCACACGCAGGGCTTGCTTGGCGGCTTGTAGCTTCAAGGTGGGGTCAGCTGTGATGAACCGCTCACGCATCGCCCAGCGGAAATAACGTTTCAGCACCGTGAGCCGGCGGTTGGCAGATGTCGCTTTGGTGGATGCGTGTTTGGCTGAAAAATAGGCGTTGATGTCGACTTCAACCGTCTCGTCAACACCCTTGTTTAAGCTTGCTAACCACTGCGCGTACAGGGTTAAATCACGCCGATAAGCTTCCAGCGTGTTTTTGGACAGCCCATCTTCCAGCCAAAGCGCATCAACGAAGGTATCGATGTGGTTGGCGGGGTGAATGGGCGCAGTTGCTTCCTTAAAAATAGCTTGAATCAATCCAGCTTCAATTTCGCGGTGGCCACAACCTTTTGGTACACAGCCAACTCGTCCTTCATTTGGGCTGCAAATTGCTCAGGTGTGTTACCTAAAACGATGGAGCCTGTGTCTTCAATCCGCTTACGAATGGCAGGGTCTTCCAAGGCTTTACGCACGCCCGCGTTGACTTTGTCCACAATGTCTTTCGGCAAACCTTTTGGGCCATAAATGCCGTAGTAAGCCATGCGGTTGACGGGCTCCAAGCCCAGCTCTTTGAAGGTTGGCACATTTGGCATCGATGCCAAACGCTGCGGCGCAGCCACGGCAACCGCAATCAAGCGGCCGGCGGTGATGTGTGGCAGTGCAGACGGCACATTGTCAAAAATGATTTGTACTTGCCCGCCCACAGTGTCGCGCAAAGCGGGTCCCGCGCCAGAGTAGGGAATGTGCGTTAAAAACACGCCTTGCAAGCCTTTCCACAGCTCGGTTTGCAAGTGGCCAATGCCGCCTACGCCCGACGATGAATAGGAGTACTTACCAGGATTTTTCTTCAACTCAGCAACAAACCCTTTGTAATCCTTGGCGGGAAAGCTGGGGTGCACAGCAATCACATTCGGCGTGGCTGCAATGTTGATGATGGGCGTGAAATCTGTCGCCACGTTGTAGGGCATTTTGGGGTTGATAGCGGGGTTGGCCGCCGTGGTAGACACCGTTGCCATGCCGAGCGAGTAACCATCAGGCGCAGCCTTAGACGTTTCATTCGCCCCCACCACGCCGCCGCCGCCCACTTTGTTTTCAACAATCACGTTTTGACCCAAGGCTTTGCCCAGTGGTTCAGACATGACGCGGGCAATGATATCCGTCGTACCACCCGGTGCAAACGGCACTTGCAGCTTCACTGGTTTGTTTGGATAACTCTGTGAAAATACGGCTGTAGCCGGCGTAATTATTGCTAAAGCAGCTATTAAATTTATAGCAAATTTCGTCTTAATCATATTATCCTTGAGTTCAATGTTTCGTTTGAATTGTGACACTGGCGTAGCGAGACTGCCATTATGATAGTGCAAACCATCTCGTCTTCTGATGGGGATACTACATAATGGATAACCCTTAGCTTCTTTCTGAATTCACTTTGTGACCTAACCTTGAATTACGCCCAACTCCTCATTCCCGATTTCGCTTTGATTTTGTGTGGTTATTTGATTTGCCGTTTCACCGCGCTAGACCGCAGTGTGTGGTCGCAAATCGAAAAGCTTGTGTTTTACTTTTTATTCCCCGTTTTGTTGTTTTCGTCCATCGTCAAAAGCCCCATCCATCTGGGCGAGGTATCCAACTTCATCTTTGCGGGGCTATTGACGGGTGTTTGCACTGTCTGCTTGGCTTATGCCCTGCCATTTTTGCCGGGCTTCAAAAACCACTTTTCCAGCCGCGACCACGCCGCCAGTGCGCAAATTGCCTTTAGGTTCAACTCCTTCATCGGTTTGGCTTTGGCAGAGCGTTTGGCGGGTGCGCAAGGTTTGCTGCTGATTTCGGTGTTGATTGGCATTTGCGTGCCGCTGTTCAACATGGCCGCTGTGTGGCCCATGGCGCGGCACGGCAAAACGGGCTTCATGGGTGAACTGCTGCGCAACCCCTTCATCATCGCCACCGTGTCTGGGCTGGTTGCCAACTTGCTGGGGTTTAGGTTTCCAGACTGGATTGCGCCCACCGTCAACCGCATCGGCGGCGCGTCCATCCCGCTGGGTTTGATGGCGGCTGGCGCGGGCATGCAGTTTGCGACGCTTGCACGGGCTAAAACGTTGGCCATCAGCGTTTTGACGATTCGCCATGTAATCGCACCTGTGATTGCGCTGGGCTTATCACTGCTATTCAAGCTCACACCCGTGCAAGCCACGGTGCTGATGATGTTCTCCGCCCTGCCAACTGCGCCAACCGCTTACGTTTTGGCAGCGCGTATGGGGTTTGACGGTGGCTACGTGGCGGGGTTGGTGACGCTCTCCACCTTGTTTGGTGTGGTGAGTTTGCCGTTTGCGTTGTCGCTGATTCACTGAGCTTGTCCTGTGGATTCCCGCCTTCGCGGGAATGACGGCTAGAAATCACTGCTTCAATGCCCACACAACATGCTCTTTGATCAGTTCACTTGGATGATTCGCTCGGGTTAGCAACGTCGCATCAATCGCGGCAACATCTAAATCTGACGCGCCGCGCCGGGCATTTCCCATCGCAACAGCAATATTCCGCAGCCAGCGTTCATGCCCAATGCGGCGAATCGGGCTGCCTTCGGTGAACTTCAAAAAATCGTCTTCCGTCCACGCAAACAAGGTGCTGAGCTGCTGCCCGCTCAAACCCGCACGTTCGTCAAAATCAGGCAGAGCAGATCGTTTGGCAAACTTATTCCACGGGCAGACCAGCTGGCAGTCGTCACAGCCGTAGATTCGATTGCCGATTAACGACCTAAATTCCTGCGGAATCGCCCCCGCGTGCTCAATCGTCAAATACGAAATGCAGCGCCGCGCGTCCAACTTGTGCGGGGCGATGATGGCTTGGGTGGGACAAATATCAATGCAGGCGCTACAGCTGCCGCAGTGCGCGGTGACAGGTTCGCTGTGTGGCAAGGCAATATCCAAATAGATTTCGCCCAAAAAAAACATGCTCCCCGCCTCGCGGTTCAGCACCAGCGTGTGCTTGCCGCGCCAGCCTTGTCCGCTGCGGCTGGCGAGTTCGGCTTCCAGCACAGGTGCGGAATCGGTGAAAACGCGGTAGCCCAGTGGTGAGATGTGCTCGGCAATCCGCTCACTCAGCTTTTGCAGCCGCGCGCGCAATACCTTGTGATAATCGCGCCCTCTGGCGTAGACCGAAACTATCGCTTCGTTCGGGCGCTGCAAACGCTGCAATTCAAGGTCTGTCCAGTCGTTTGATGTCGATCTAGGCAAATAATCCATACGCGCCGTCAGCACACTCACCGTACCCGGCACCAACTCTGCCGGTCGTGCCCGCTTCAGCCCATGCGCCGCCATATACGCCATATCGCCATGAAAACCGTTGGCCAGCCACGACAGCAAACCCGGCTCGGCGGCAGACAAGTCAACGCCGGTCGCGCCAATCTGAGAAAATCCCAGCTCCAGCGCCCACGTTTGAATGTGACTGAATAATTCCTTAGCGTCTAATTTAGCTTCTAACATTACTATTTTGAAATTGACCGAATTGACTACTTTGACCGAACTAACATTGCACTGGCAAACCGAAGACGACACCCGCCAATTTGCGGGACGTTTAGCGCATCAATTATCAACCCTAACGCCTGAGGACAGCCTGTTTATCGAGCTGCACGGCGATCTAGGCGCTGGCAAAACCACGTTTGTGCGGCATTTACTGCAGGCGATGGGCGTGACGGGTCGCATCAAAAGCCCGACCTATGCGATTGTGGAAACGTACGACGACATCAAAAACGCTTTGTACCAGCCGCTGAATTTGTGGCATTGCGACTTTTACCGCTTCAACGACCCGCTGGAGTGGGAAGAAGCCGGTTTCAGGGATATTTTTGCAAGCAAAGGTATCAAACTCGTGGAATGGCCCGAAAAAGCCACAGCCGAATTGCCACTTGCTGATATTGCTATGACAATAGTAGCGAATATGGATGAATCCAGAGCCATTGCCCTCAAAGCTAACAACGCTGTGGGTCAGAAAATTTTAGCCAACCTGTCATAAAACACGGACATGCAACGCCGACAACTTCTAAAAATCGCTTCGAATGGTAGCTTGGTGCTGCTTTTAGGCAGCCACCAAATTGCCAGAGGCGCTGGCATCGTCGCGGTGCGTGTGTGGCCGGCAGCGGACTACACCCGCATCACCATTGAGAGCGATGTTGCACTCAAAACCAAGCAAACTTTCATCAAAGAACCGCCACGTTTGGCGGTGGATATTGAGGGTTTGGAGCTGAACCCTGCCCTGCGCGAGCTGGTGGCAAAGGTAAAGTCTGATGACCCGTTTATCAGCGGTATTCGCGTAGGTCAATACACGACCGCAACGGGTCAAAATTTAACCGCTTTAGGCTTTAGCGCCCCCAACATCGTGCGTTTGGTGCTCGATTTGAAGCAAGCTGCGCTGCCCCAAGTGTTCACCCTTCCGCCCGTCGCCGCTTATGCGCATCGTTTAGTTTTGGATTTGTACCCCGTGACTCAAATCGACCCGCTAGAAGCTCTGATCAACGAGCGGATGAAAGAGTCTAAATCCTCAGATCTCTCTGACCCATTGGGCGATTTGATAGCTCAAAAGAACGTCAAAAAATCTGAAAATACCAGCAATATTACTATAAATAATATAGCATCTCAGGCAGAAAATACGAAGGCTACAGTCAAATACAGTCCTGAAAAAGACGTTAAACCCGGCACTTTACCGTCGTTGACCACACCCAGTAAAACCGACCGCCTCATCATCATCGCGCTCGACCCAGGGCATGGCGGCGAAGACCCTGGCGCGGTTGGCCCAGCGGGAACACGCGAAAAAGACGTGGTACTGAGCGTAGCCCTGAAACTGCGCGACCGCATCAACAAAAGCGTGGTCGGCGGCAACCCGATGCGGGCGTATTTGACGCGGGATGCCGATTTTTTTGTCCCCTTGAACGAGCGCGTCAAAAAAGCGCAAAAAGTGCAGGCGGACTTGTTCGTCAGCATCCATGCCGACGCCTTCACCAACCCCGATGCGCGCGGAGCCAGCGTGTTTGCCCTCAGCGACAAAGGCGCAACCAGCGCCTCCGCCCGGTGGTTGGCCAACAAAGAGAACGCCGCTGATGCGGTAGGTGGCGTCAACATCAAAGCCAAAGACGTGAACGTACTCAAAGCACTTTTAGACATGAGCACCACCGCGCAAATCAACGACAGCTTGCACCTGGGACGGGCGGTGATCAAAGAAATCGGCGGCGTGGGGAAACTACACAAAGCCCAAGTTGAACAAGCCGGCTTTGCCGTACTGAAAGCGCCTGACATCCCCAGCGTCCTGATAGAAACCGCCTTCATCAGCAACCCCGACGAAGAAGATAAATTGCGCAGCCAAGATTACCAAGACCAACTGGCCGATGCCGTGATGCGCGGCATCAAACGCTACTTTGCGCGAAACCCGCCGCTGGCTAGGAATCGTCAAATTTAATTGTCAGATTTGATGAAACATAAAAAAGGCTCAACCACCTTGCGGTGATTGAGCCTTTTGCACAATCAGCTAATTACTCAGCTTGAGCTGTTACAAGCAGCAGGGCAAAACGCCTAAGCAGCAGGCGGCACCCGCTACGCAGCATGCGCCTGCCGCTGCGGCAAACACGCTGGATGAGCCCACAAATGCGGCGACAGCAGCAAAGAATTTCAAAGATTTGGTTTTCATATAAATACCTTTTAAAAAATAAATACTAAATAAATTAAATAACTGATTCAAATGAGGAAGGCACCGTTTGCTTAGGTGGTTTCCAGATATTCACAGTATTAACAGAAGCGTATAACAACGCAATCTCTGACCGTAAAACGTCAAGCTTTGCAAATTTGACTTTCACCTCAGCATGCGAAGGCACACTCACCGCCGAGCAACTCGCGCTGCAACTGTTGAGGCTGACAGACACGCAATCAGGGCAAGTATTGGCGCAAACAGTCGTCGCGCTCACATAACCGGCAAACCACAGAGCAGCCAGTAAAACGAAAATTCGACGAATGTTGGTTAGCTTTGAAGGCATAAATGAGCTTTTTATGAGCCTTAGGATTGCGTTTTTCTAAATAAGTTCAAATTTAAGCATTAAAAGCAAGTTCGTGCAATCATGCTGCCTTCGGTATCGCATACGTCCCCACCGCATGCGCCACCATGTCCAGGTTGCCTTCTGAGTAAATCGACACCTCGCCAATCGCCAACGTGCGTCCCAGTTTGATGAGTTTGCAGACGCCGATGATGGCTTTGTCTGCCGCTGGTTTGCGCAGGAAATTGAAGTTCAAACTGGTCGTAACCGTCAACGGCACGATGCCAATTTCGCCCAAAATCGCGATGTAAAGCGCCACATCGGCGACAAACATCATCACCGGGCCGGAGACGGTGCCGCCCGGGCGCAGCTCGGCCTCAGTGATGTTGTGACGGATGGTGGCAGACATGTTGCCCACCGCATCGATGATACATTTGGATTGCGGGAACTCTGTCTTGATGAATTCAACAATCTCTGCGTGTGTAGGCTTCTTTAAAGTCATGAAAAATTTCCCAAACGTTCTAAATTATGCTTTTCTCGTTTTCCAAGCGCCCCAGAACACAAATAATCCAGGAATGATGATCATCGCGTAAATTACTTTGTCTAGGTGCTGCTTCACCATGGGAATATTGCCAAAGAAGTAACCCAAAATCGTCAAACTTGCCACCCACAGCAAGCCGCCAGTGATGTCATACAGGGTAAATTTGCCACGGCTCATCTGCGCCACGCCAGCGACGAACGGCGCAAACGTCCGCACAAACGGCATGAACCGCGCGGCGACGATGGTGATGCCGCCGTATTTTTCGTAAAAATCATGCGCTTGGTTAAAAGCTTTTTTGTTGAAAAACTTGGAATCTTCCCACTTGAACACTTTGGGGCCGAAATACTGCCCAATCGTGTAATTTGTTTGATTCCCCAAAACCGCCGCCAACCACAGCAAGCCAATGCTGAGCGGCAAATCCATCAACCCAATGCCGCACATCGCGCCGACGACAAAGAGTAGCGAATCCCCCGGCAAAAACGGCATGACAACCAAGCCCGTTTCCACAAAAATAATGGCAAATAACAGCACATAAACCCAAGTACCGTTGTTTTTGACAAAAATCTCAAGGTATTTGTCAACGTGAAGGATGAAGTCGAGAAGGGTAGTGATGATTTCCATACGCTCAGATTATCCACTAGTGCCCGTCATTCTTTTCTGCAGCTCCTGTCATTCCCGCGAAGGCGGGAATCCATAACACGCAGCCTGCCAACGTTTTGTATACCTAGCACCATGGATTCCCGCCTTCGCGGGAATGACGGCCTAAAAGGCAATCTCAATTAATTACAATGACCCATGCCCCTTGAAAACTCCCCACAGCGCCGTCGCATCCGCGAACTCCCCGACGAACTGATCAGCCAAATCGCCGCCGGCGAGGTCGTCGAGCGTCCTGCCTCTGTCGTGCGCGAACTGGTCGACAACGCGCTGGACGCCGGTGCGACGCAGATTACCCTGCGCCTCTCCGCCGGCGGGGTGCGGCTGATTGCCGTGGAAGACAACGGTATCGGCATCGCGCCCGAAGAACTGGCCATAGCGCTAAAACGCCACGCCACCAGCAAAATCACCAATTTGATCGATCTGGAATCCGTCGGCACCATGGGTTTTCGGGGCGAGGCGCTGGCCGCCATCAACTCGATTGCTGATTGCGCCCTGATTTCACGTCCTGCCGGCCAGCCCACCGCCTTTTCACTGAGCGGTTTGACCGGTGAACTCAGCCCCGCCGCCCGCGCGCAGGGTACGACGGTCGAGGTCAAAGAGCTGTTTTTCAGCACCCCCGCGCGGCGCAAGTTCCTCAAAACTGATGCTACCGAGCTTGCGCATTGCATTGAAGCCGTGCGCCGTCATGCGCTGGTGCGGCCAGAAGTGGGTTTTGCGATTTGGCATGACGGCAAGCTGGTGGAGCAATGGCGTTCCTCCACG
>JAYUJX010000698.1:0-2857 GCA_043764955.1 Polaromonas sp. | reverse complement strand
TTCTCACAGCAATATGCATCAATCAAAGCTATTGGCTTGTCTGGGCAAATGCACGGTGCGGTTTTGCTTGATGGCAACAACAAAGTTTTGCGTCCTGCGATTTTGTGGAACGATACCCGTTCGGCCAAAGAATGCGAGGAGATGATGGCGGAGTTGCCATCATTACCCCAAATTGCTGGGAGCTTGGCTATGCCGGGTTTCACGGCACCCAAATTACGCTGGCTGGCAAAGCACGAGCCAGATGTGTCAAAACAAATTGCCAAAGTTATTCTGCCGAAAGATTACATCCGCTTCATGCTTACGGGTGGGCATGTGTGCGATATGTCCGATGCCAGTGGCAGCATGTGGCTAGATGTTGAAAAGCGTGCTTGGTCTCAAGATTTGCTTAAACTCACCGGCTTGATCGAAGCGCACATGCCCCGTCTTGTTGAAGGCAGTGCGGTAAGCGGTCATTTAACGTCACAAGCCGCTGCAACATTGGGCCTGCAAGCCGGCATCGTCGTTGCAGGTGGTGCGGGTGACAATGCCTCTAGCGCAGTGGGTATGGGTGCCGTCAATGCAGGCGAGGGGTTCTTGTCTCTGGGCACCAGCGGTGTACTTTTTGTGGTGACACCAAAGTACCAGCCAAACGCCGCTAGTGCTACCCACGCTTTTTGCCACGCGATACCTGGTCGTTGGCATCAAATGAGTGTGATGTTGTCTGCTGCAAGCTGTTTACAGTGGGTGACCAAGCTTTTAGGTGTAAGCTCTGAAGCGGTATTAGAAGCGCAAGCCAGTGGTTTAAGCGCAGCGCAACGTGCAAGCGCACCCCTCTTTTTGCCTTACTTGAGTGGCGAACGTACACCACATAACGATGCCGTCACTCGCGGTAGTTTTCATGAACTTAGCAACGACACGGACGCGGCGGCACTTGCGTATGCTGTGATTGAGGGGGTTAGCTTTGGGCTAGCTGACGGCATGCGGGCCTTGCAAGCTGCAGGTTGTGATGTGAAGCAGCTTTCATTGGTCGGTGGTGGTGCGCGTAGTGCCTTGTGGGCGCAGCAATTGGCTACTTTGCTGAATATCAACATCGTGACGCATGAAGAATCTGCTGCTGGCGGCGCGTTGGGAGCTGCACGCCTAGGTTGGCTAGCTACGGGTGCTTCAGTGGCTGATGTGTGCTTGACGCCAAAAATATCAAAAACCTACAAGCCAGATGCCGAAGAATTGAAAATTTTAGCGCCTAGATACGAACGTTTCCGCGCCATCTATCCGGCTTTGAAGGCTGTTCAAAAATAAGAAATAGCTAAAAAATTTATAAAAATAGCTTAAGAAAATAATTCAAAAAAATAGAAAACAGAAGAACTGTACATAGAGACTACTCGAATTTTACTTAACCATAACTTCTTCATCAAGGACATGACATGAGCTCGTATTTCAACGCTGTCGCCCCCATCAAATTTGAGGGCGCTGAATCTAAAAATCCTCTCGCCTTCAAGTGGTACGACAAAGACCGTATGGTTTTGGGTAAACGCATGGAAGACCATTTGCGTTTTGCTGTTTGCTACTGGCACAGCTACTGTTGGAACGGTTTTGACCCGTTTGGCTACGATGGTACGTTTGAGCGCCCTTGGCAACACATTGCCGACCCGATGGCAGCAGCCAAAGCCAAGGCAGATGCGGCATTTGAGTTTTTTCAAAAACTAGGCGCACCTTACTATTGCTTCCATGACCGCGATGTCGCACCAGAAGGCGCAACACCGCGTGACAGCGTCAACAATCTGCACGCCATGGTTGATGTGTTGGCCGCTAAGCAGCAAGAAACGGGTATGAAGCTTTTGTGGGGAACAGCTAACTTGTTCAGCCACCGTAGATTCATGTCAGGTGCTTCAACGAATCCAGACCCTGAGATTTTTGCACTCGGTGCGTTGCAAGTCAAAGAAGCGATGGATGCCACGCTCAAGCTCGGTGGTGAAAACTACGTTTTATGGGGCGGACGCGAAGGATATGAAACTCTGCTGAACACGATGATGGGGCAAGAACTGGACCAAATGGGGCGATTCTTGAATATGGTGGTGGACTACAAACACAAAATTGGCTTCAAAGGTGCGATTTTGCTAGAGCCAAAACCGCGTGAACCGACCAAGCACCAGTACGATTTTGACGTGGCTACCGTGTATGGATTCTTGCTCAAGCATGGTTTGGAAAAGGAAGTCAAAGTCAACATCGAAGCCAACCACGCCACATTGGCAGGCCACAGCTTTGAGCATGAAATTGCAACCTCCATCGACATGGGTCTTTTCGGCTCTATCGACATGAACCGCGGCGATATGCAGTGCCAGTGGGACACCGACCAGTTCCCAAACAGCATTCCGGAGACCGCTTTGGTGATGTACCAGATCCTACAAGCTGGTGGGTTTACAACTGGTGGTGTGAACTTTGACAGCAAAGTGCGCCGTCAATCGATTGAACCTGAAGACATGTTCTACGGCCATATTGGTGGCATGGACGTGACAGCGCGCGCCTTGCTGATTGCTGAAAAAATGATCAATGACGGTCGTTTTGAGAAGGCGCGTCAAGACCGTTATGCGGGGTGGAAGTCAAGCTTTGGTGGTGATGTCATGGCTGGAAAATTGAGCTTGGATGCTGTGGCGGCGCGTGTGTTGGAAAGCAACGCAGATACGCGCCCTGTTTCTGGGCGTCAAGAAAATCTTGAGAATTTGTTGAATTCGTTTATTTAACCGAAATAATCCATTCGAACCGTCATTCCCGCGAAGGCGGGGATCCACAAGAGTCAAGATGAATTCCCGCCTTCGCGGTAATGACGAGATTTAGGCTAATAGACAATCTCGGTTTAACTATATTGGCATTTAGCCGG
>JAYUJX010000697.1:0-11335 GCA_043764955.1 Polaromonas sp. | reverse complement strand
ACGTGTCGTGCGCGAATTGAAAAAGCGTTTTCCCGAATTAGGCGTGATGACCGACGTGGCGCTAGACCCTTTCACCAGCCATGGTCAAGACGGATTGTTAGACCCGAACCCGTCAGAGAATAACTACATCATGAACGACGCCACGGTCGAAGTGCTGTGTAAGCAAGCGCTCACTCAGGCGCAAGCCGGCGTGGATATTGTCGCTCCTAGTGACATGATGGATGGCCGCATTGGTGCGATTCGTAACGCTTTGGAAGCAAACGGCTTCATCCACACCCGCATCATGGCCTATAGCGCCAAATATGCGTCGGCGTTTTACGGCCCGTTTCGCGATGCGGTGGGGTCAGCAGCGAATCTAGGCACAGCCAACAAAAAGGTCTACCAAATGGACCCCGGCAACAGCGACGAAGCCTTGCGCGAGGTGGCGCTGGACATCGCCGAGGGTGCAGACATGGTGATGGTCAAACCCGGCATGCCGTACTTGGACATCGTGCGCCGCGTTAAAGACGAGTTCAAAGTGCCGACCTTTGCCTACCAAGTCAGCGGTGAATACGCCATGCTCAAAGCCGCCGCCCAAAACGGCTGGTTAGACCACGATGCGGTGATGATGGAGAGCCTGTTAGCTTTCAAGCGCGCTGGCGCTGACGGCATATTGACTTATTTTGCGCTGGATGCGGCGCGTTTGATTCGTCAGAACTGAAAGCAAAGTTGATGCAAATCGTCATTTTCACCCAAGGCAGTTTGCAGTTTGTAGACCAGCTACCCAACAGCGCGCCCAGCGACGGTTTTGTGTGGGTGTTTACTGACCGTGAAACGATGCAGACGGATTTGCCAGCTTTGCAAACCTTGGCGCAACAAGTGGGTGGTTCGACCATGCTAGATTTGCATTGCCAAGATTTGGCCTCTGCGGTGCACCCCTCGCATTACGACTACACCTCCGTTTACGATTTGATCATCTTTCGCCGTTTGGCGACGCAACTTGAGATGCGTGCAGAAGCCGAACATGAAGCCGCTATTGAAGCCTACCACGGCCAAGGTGGCAAGCCGCGCATCAAGCCTAGCAACACCTTGCCGGGTTTGAGCCGCATCAGCTCCAAAGCAGTGGGCTTTGCAGTGTTTGACCGTTTGCTGATCAGCGTGCATCCGCGTGACTGCTACGCTGCAAAGAGTTTTATTCAACGATTTTTAGCTGATGCAAGCTCTGGCTTAGATGCCACCAATGCGCGTAGTCGGATTCCCACCAGCCCTGTCGACTTGGTGCTGCGCATGGTCAACGCGATGGTAGACAGTTATTTGGATTTGCGCAGAGAGCTGACGGTACAACTCGATAACTGGCAAACAGAGTTGCTAAAACCCCATTCCCGATTTAACAATTGGTCAGCCTTGACTGGTATTCGCAGCCAGCTGCATACCTTAGAAGATTTGTGCGAAGAGCAGCATGATGCCATGCAGGAATGGCTAGATACTTTGCGCGAGCAACCGCTGATCGCGGATTCGATCGGCTCAATTAGCCCCGTGATCAGTCAAGCCGAGCACGACGCCTTGATCGCGCGCGCGCGAGATGTGATTGAACATATCGAGCGTGTCGTGCACCACGTACGGCGCCTAGAGCAATCGGCCGAATCTGCGATTCAGATCTACTTTGGCGCACAAGGCAATCGCACCAACGACATCATGCGAACCTTGACCGCGTTAACAGCTATTTTCTTGCCATTGAATTTAATTACAGGCTTCTTCGGCATGAATTTCGAGACATTTCCGCTCATTCACGACAAAAACGCGCTTTGGTGGACCATGGGCGTGATGGTGTTGATTGCCGTCACGATGGGCGTGGTGTTTTGGCGCAAGCGCTACCTGGCGCGCACAGGTCGATGAATTAAATATCACGGAATAAAACATAAGAGAACGTATAGATGACGCATAAAAAAGTTGTTTTGATCACAGGTGCATCGCGCGGTATCGGCGCTGCTACGGCCTTGCTCTGCGCCAAGCACGATTGGGCCGTTGCGGTGAACTATGTCGCCAATTCGCTGGCGGCCGACGAAGTGGTGCGGCAAATTCGCGTTGCTGGTGGCATGGCCATGGCGGTGCAAGCCGACGTGGCCGTTGAAGCCCAGGTCTTGCGATTGTTTGATACAGTGGACGCCAAACTGGGTCGGATCAGCGGCTTGGTGAATAACGCCGGCGTGGTCGACATGCCATCACGCGTTGACGCGATGACGGTTGAGCGACTGACCCGCATGTGGACAACGAATATCACCAGCAGCTTTGTCTGTGCACGCGAAGCCGTCAAGCGCATGAGCACAAAGTACGGTGGCACTGGCGGCAGTATCGTGAATTTGTCCAGTGCGGCCGTGCGTATTGGTTCGCCAGGGCAATATGTAGATTACGCGGCCAGCAAAGCGGCGATTGACACTTTCACGCTGGGTTTTGCGAAAGAAGTGGCGCTGGAGGGCATTCGCGTCAACGCGGTGCGCCCTGGCATCATCGACACCGATATTCATGCCTCGGGTGGTTTGCCAGACCGGGTGGCTCAAGTTGCGCCCATGGTTCCCATGCACCGCGCTGGTTCAGCGCACGAAGTGGCCCAAGCCATCGTTTGGTTGTTGTCAGAAGCTTCCAGCTACACCACTGGCTCTATCGTTGATGTGACGGGAGGCCGCTGATGGCTGTGGACTTAAAACCGTTGGTAACTTTGCTGGCCATCGTCAACCCACTGGCCTGCGTGCCATTTTTCATCCATTACACGCAAAATTTCTCTAAACAGCAGCGTCAACACACGATTTTGGTCGCCTCGTTCAGCGCTTTTGTGGTCATTGCAGTCAGCGCGCTATTGGGTTTGGAGATATTGGGGTTTTTCGGCATTTCATTGGCCAGTTTCCAGGTGGGCGGTGGTTTGCTGCTGATGACCTCGGCATTGGGCATGTTAAACGCCCAACCGGCTGATTCACGCTCCAATCCGGACGAGCTGCAAGAGGCTGAAGTCAAATCCGCCATCGGTGCGAGCATTGCCGTCGTGCCCTTGACCATTCCGCTTTTAACCGGCCCCGCCACCATGTCCACCGTGGTTATTTATGCCGATAAGGCGCAAAACTACGTTCAAATCCTCACGTTGGTGGGTTACGGCGTGGTGATTGGATTGGCTACAGCTCTTTGCTTCTCTCTCGCGCAGCCCATCGCAAAGTTTTTGGGGAAAACCGGCATCAATATCATGACCCGATTGATGGGTTTGATTTTGACGGCGCTGGCCGTTGAGTTGATTGCAGAGGGGCTGCACAAGATTTTTCCTATCCTAGGTCGTTAAATCTAGGTCGCTAAAAATACTCCGCTGAAACCACTCCGCAGAACTACTCTTTAGAGAGCGCAAAAATGAGCGAAACCGAACAAGCTTCCGTGTCTGAACTGTTGATCGAGCAGCGCGGCTCGGTACTTTGGCTCACCATCAACCGCGAAGCACGGCGCAACGCCATGAGTCACAGCGTACTGGCAGGCTTGCAGCAGGCGATTGATGGCGCGCAGACCAACCGCAGTATTTTGGCGATAGTTATTACGGGCGTGGGCAGCAAAGCCTTCTGCGCCGGCGCTGATTTGCAGTCAGCCAACGCATTTACAACGGATTATTCAGACCCTACCGGCCACCTAGCACGCGTGCTGCGCAGCGCCAAAGCCAGCCATATACCTCTCATAGCCCGAGTCAACGGCGCATGCATGGCCGGCGGTATGGGGCTGATGGCGATGTGCGACATGGCCGTCAGCACGGTAGATGCCGTGTTTGGCTTGCCAGAGGTCAAAGTCGGCGTCTTCCCAGCGCAGGTCTTGGCCGTCTTGCAGCATTTGATTCCTAGGCGGAAACTGGCTGAATTGTGCCTCACCGGCGAACCCATCACATCTTCTCAAGCGTTGGAAATCGGCTTGATCAACTACGTCAGCGACGAAGTTGGCTTGGAAAGTTTGGACAGCAAACTGCAATGGTTGCTGGATCGCGTGCTGGACAAATCACCAGCCGCCATTCGCCGTGGTTTGTACACCATGAAAAAGGTGGAGACCATGTCGTTTGAAGAAGCAATGTCGTTCACAGAAAGCCAGATCGCCCTGTTCACACTGACGGAAGACGCTAAAGAAGGGCAAAAAGCCTTTCAAGAGAAGCGAAAGCCGCGGTGGACGGGGCGATGAAGCATCAATATGGCTAAAAATCAGCTAAAACCAGCTTCATAGGGAATGCTATTTTGCTATCGATAACATAGCTGTTTAGGGAATAAATGCACCGGCTATATTCGAATTTACTTTCAAAATAGGCTTGAACTCGACTTTGTAATTTTGCTATGTATTTAATAGCTGCGCAGGCAGTAAATACGCCGGCTAAAAGCGAATTTACTTGCGAAATAGTAACGTTTCTATTGATTAAGGTGTCATTTAAAACGTCACTGGCTGTCCGCTTTTCCAGCTTGCCGCTGCTGCATCTGCTAGTTTTTGAGCGGCTACGCCATCGGCAACCGTGGTTTTGAAGACACCGCCAGACTGCAAGGTTTCAAAGAAATGCGCGATTTCTAGGCGGTAAGCGGCCGCGTAGCGCTGCAAAAAGAAGGCTTCTGGTTTGTCGGCGTGGATGCCGTTGGCGTTCCACTGCACCACTTCGGTGGGGGTGTGGTTGCCGCACTGCAGCAAGCCAAGGGAGCCCATCACCTCAAAGCGCTGGTCATAGCCGTACGCGGCGCGGCGGCTGGTGTTGATTTGGCACAAGCGACCTTTGCGGGTGCGAATGGTCACCGCAGTGCTGTCCACATCGCCCAAGGCGGTGATGGCAGGGTCGGTCAGCACCGAGCCGGTGGCGCTCAGCCACTCAGCTTCGTCACCGTCAGCACACAAAATCCAGCGGAAAACGTCAAAATCATGAATCAACATATCGCGAAAAATACCGCCAGAGGCTTTGATGTACTCGGCCGGTGGTGCACCTGGGTCGCGGCTGGTGATGATGAGCATTTCAGGGTTGCCAATCTCGCCGGCAGCCAAGCGGCGGCTGGCATCGTTGAATGTGGGATCAAAACGACGCTGAAAACCGATCATGCAAGCCACGCCAGCGGCTTTGACGGCTTGGGCACAAGCTTCCGCACGGGAAACAGACAAATCAACCGGTTTCTCGCAAAAAATATGCTTGCCAGCCGCTGCGGCGCGTGTGATGAGATCGCTGTGGGAATCTGTAGGCGTGCAAATGGCAACGGCATTAATGCTTTTATCCGCTAAAACGGCGTCAATGGTAGAAACTTCCGCCCCCAATTGCTGAGCAACTTCTGCTGCCGCTGTAGGCATAGGGTCGCAAACGTATTTCAGTTTGACGCCAGCGAGTGCAGAGATGTTAGTTGCGTGAATGCGACCAATGCGGCCAGCTCCGAAAACAGCGACGTTTGCCATGTTAATTCCAAAAAAAGTTAAAAATATAAAGTTATAGAAATAATTTTCGATTATATTTCAAAATCGAATTAAATTTGCTCAATTTTGCTCGTTACCACTTGAGTTGCTTGATTTATAAGGCAGCTCTAGTGTGTAAGCCAGAGCAATAAACAAGCTTTGCGCCATGCTCATGGTGCTGGTTAATGACCGGAAACCAAAGGTCGAATTGTCCTGTACGATCAATGACGCTTGCGCCAATTTTGCCAAAGGACTCATCAGGCTGTCGGTGATCGCAATCAGTTTGGCCCCTCGCTCGACCGCTAGTTTGGCGACTGAGACGGTTTCTTCAGCGTAGGGTGAAAACGAGATAGCGATCATCACATCATCTTGACGCACAGAGCGCATTTGGCCTTGCTGCATGCCACCAATGCCAGTGACCAAACCAATGCGTTTGTCGGTGTGCTGCAAGGCGTAGTCCAAATACGCAGCGACTGGGAAGGAGCGGCGCGATGCGGCTACCCAAACGCAATCGCTGGCGGCGAGTAAATCGACCGCTTTTTTGAAGCTAGGCGCGTGAATGCCGCTTTTCAGCTCTTGCATGCCCGCCAAACTGCCCGCTAAGAATTCGCTGGCGATCTCTGTGCTGGACAAGTTGCTGAACCCGCCTTTGCCACCTTTGTCTGAGGCGATGATGTCACGAATGCGTGATTGGTAGGTGCGGCTGGGCGCCAGTTGCCGTGATATACCTTCTCTGAAAATAGCTTGCATTTCTGAATAGCCAGAGTAACCGAAGTGTTTTGCAAACCGCACCACTGCCGATGGCTGCACGCCGCATTGCATTGCAACGTGCTGGATGCCATCCAAGCCAATGTGGTCTTTATGCTGCTCAATATAGCGTGCGATGATTTTGAGCTGCTTGCTGAGCATTTCATACTCGTCAGAAATGCGGCGAATAAGTGGTTCAACGCTCGTTGCAGCTGAAATTTTTGCACTTGGTTTAGACATGGTTGATTTATTTTAGAAATGTTTTTCTATTGTAAAGGTCTAAAAGTACAATGAAAGCATGAAAAACACTTATATCCTCACGCTTTCTTGCCCAGACAAATCGGGCATTGTTCACGCTGTTTCGGGGATGCTGCTTGCGCATGGCGCGAATATTGAAGAAGCTGCGCAGTTCAACGACGCGCAAACAGGCTTGTTTTTCATGCGCGTGCAGTTTGCTGCGCAAGACGCCATTCAGGGCGATATGCAAGCCGCTATTGCGCTCTTGGCAGGCGGTTGGCATATGACGTTTGACTTGCACCCGGCTGCCCAGAAAATGCCCATCGTCATCATGGTCAGCCAGCAAGGCCATTGTTTGAATGATTTGTTATTCCGCTGGAAATCAGGCTTGTTGCCAGTCGATATCAAAGCCATCATCAGCAATCACCGCGATTTTTACCAGTTGGCCGCCAACTACAACGTGCCGTTTCACCACATCAAAGTGACAGCAGAAACCAAGGCTGCGGCAGAAGCCAAGCAGTTAGAAGTCATTCAATCTGAAGGCGCAGAGCTGGTGATTTTGGCGCGCTACATGCAAGTGCTGTCAAACGACATGTGCAAGGCTTTGAATGGCCGCGCCATCAATATTCATCACAGTTTTTTGCCTAGCTTTAAGGGTGCAAAACCCTACTTTCAAGCGCATGACAGAGGCGTCAAATTAATTGGCGCAACCGCCCATTACGTGACGGCAGATCTGGACGAAGGCCCGATCATTGAGCAAGATGTTGCCCGCGTTGACCATAGTTCGACGGTTGAAGACCTGACGGCGCAGGGGCGCGATACCGAAAGCCAAGTTTTGGCGCGTGCAGTTAAGTGGCATAGCGAGCACCGCGTCTTGATCAGCGGCCACAAAACCGTGATTTTCAAATAAATCGAAACTGGGAGCAAGAGCCATCATTCCCGCGAAGGCGGGAATCTATCGTGGCGCTTGTGGATTCCCGCCTTCGCGGGAATGACGGCTCGGTAGGATTTTTTGTTGATCTGTTTAAAATAGAAAAATTTTGCTAAATAAAATTGCAAAGAGAAATATATTTCCGTATAATTTCTCCTCATGTCACAAACTTTTAATTTCCCCACTAATCGCCGATTTGATATTGCTTGTTTAGGCAGGCTTGCCGTCGATTTGTATGCGCAGCAATTTGGCAGCCGCCTAGAAGACGCGCGCAGCATGGCTATGTACTTGGGCGGCAGCTCTGCAAACCTTGCTTTTGGTGTGGCACGCTTAGGGTTAAAAAGTGCCATGATTTCGCGTGTGGGCAACGAGCAAATGGGGCGATTCTTGACAGAGTCATTACAACAAGAGGGCTGCGATACCAGCCAAGTGCAAGTGGATGCAGAGCGCTTAACTGCACTTGTGTTGCTGGGCTTAAAAGACAAAGACACTTTCCCGTTGCTCTTTGTTCGTGAAAATTGCGCAGATATGGCCGTTGATGCCAGCTTGATTGACGAGTCTTTCATCGCTTCATGTCGCTCCTTAGCCATCACAGGTACGCATTTGTCCACACCAGTGACGCGCAAGGCTTCGATGGCGGCTTTGGCGTATGCCAAGCGCCATAACGTTATACGCGTGCTTGATATCGACTATCGACCTGTGCTGTGGGGCTTGACCTCGCGCGGTGCGGGTGAAAACCGCTACGTGGCGGATGCCCGTGTCACGCAACAGCTGCAAGAAGTGCTGCCCGAGTTTGACTTGCTGGTGGGAACGGAAGAAGAGTTCTTCATTGCCGGCGGTTCAAAAGGCACGGGTGCCGATGATTTGATCGCTAGTTTGCGCGTTGTGCGTGGGTTGAGCAAAGCGACATTGGTCGTCAAGCGCGGCGCATTGGGTTGCTGTGTGATTGAGGGCGATGTTCCAGCAAACATCAACGATGCGCCCACTTACAAGGGCGAAAATGTTGAAGTTCTCAATGTGTTGGGGGCGGGCGATGCGTTTTTGTCTGGTTTGATGGCTAGCTTACTGCAGGGAAAAACATGGGCTGAATCAACACAAGTTGCGAATGCTTGCGGCGCTATTGTGGTGTCTCGCCATGCGTGTTCGGCAGCTATGCCAACGCCCTCAGAATTGACACATTGGTTTGGTGGCACACGTAATCCGAAAGTAGATGCGGACCAGCAATTGGCGCATCTGCACCGTGTCACAGCAGCAAGGCCAGATTGGAGCGAGTTGTGCGTGATGGCATTTGACCACCGAAGCCAGTTTTTTGACATGGCACGAGATGTTGGTGCGAGTGAATCACGTATTCCCGCACTGAAAAAATTGTTGGTCAAGGCTGCCGAGCAAGTTGAGCTTAGCCATCAAATGCAGGGACACACCGGCGTGTTGATCGATGGCGGCGCTTATGGCGCAGATGCACTGGCCAGCGCGACAGGTCGTGGCTGGTGGGTGGGGCGGCCGGTTGAGTTGCCGGGTTCGCGTCCTTTACGGTTTGACGGTACACGTTCCATCGGTAGCGCTTTGATTCACTGGCCGACTGAGCAGGTAGTGAAGTGCTTGGTGCACTACCACCCAGACGATGCGTTTGAGTTGCGTTTGGAGCAAGAGCAAAAAGTGCTGGAATTGTGGGAAGCTACGCGCGAGAGTGGCAATGAATTATTGCTAGAAATTATCTGCCCTAGCGCTATGACGCCAGATGGAACGCAAGATGCGGCGGTGCTGCGATCAATCAAGCGTTTCTACAACATTGGGGTTAAACCAGAGTGGTGGAAGATCGCGCCTATGCAGGTGCAAGGTTGGACTGATTTGCAGGCTTTGGTGGCAGAGCGTGACCCGCATTGCCGGGGTGCCGTTATATTAGGTTTGAACCAACCGTTGCAGGTTTTGGCTGATAGTTTTGCATCAGCCACCAGCCCAATTGTGAAGGGCTTCATGGTCGGGCGCACCTTGTGGGCAACAGCATCTTTAAGCTGGTTGAAAAACGAGATCGATGATGATGCGTTTGTGAAGCAAGTTGCCCATAATTTTGCGACACTGGTTGACGCTTGGCGTAAGCGCAGGCAATAGGAAGTAATTGTAAGCAATAAGAAGCCACAGGAAACAATCAGAATTAAGCTATGAAAACTGTACGACTGACCATGACGCAAGCGCTGGTGCGCCATCTTGCGGCGCTGCGTGTTGAATTGAATGATGGCACCATAGAGCCGTATTGCGGTGGTGTTTTTGCCATTTTTGGGCATGGTAACGTGGCAGGTTTGGGTGAAGCGCTTTGGCAAAACCGTGCTGAGCTACCCACTTACCGCGCGCACAACGAGCAAGGCATGGCTTTGGCGGCTATTGCGTACAGTAAGGCGCAGTTTCGCCAGCGCATCATGGCTGTCAGCACCAGCATCGGCCCGGGTGCGACGAATCTGGTGACTGCAGCTGCGGTGGCGCATGTGAACCGTTTGCCCGTGTTGCTGTTGCCGGGTGATACGTTTGCTTCACGCGCGCCTGACCCTGTGTTGCAGCAGATTGAGAGTTTTCAAAACGGCGACTGGAGCGCAAACGACACGCTTCGACCCGTCACCCGCTATTTTGACCGTATCACCCGTGCAGAACAAATTCTAACCGCCTTGCCCAGAGCCATTTCAGTGATGACAGATACCGCTAATTGCGGCCCAGTGTGCTTAGCTTTACCACAAGATGTACAAACGCATGCGTTTGACTGCCCGGTTGATTTTCTACAGCCAGAATTAATTCGTTTCCGCCGGCCACCTGCAGATGAGAGAGAGTTGGAGCGAGCAGCCCATCTGCTTAAATCCGCAAAAAAACCGCTTATTGTTGCAGGTGGCGGCATCCTTTATAGCCAAGCTTGGGAGGCCTTGCGCGAATTTGCTGAAGCTCATGGCATACCTGTGGTGGAGACGCATGGTGGCAAGAGTAGTTTGCCGTGGGACCATCCGCTAAACGCTGGCGCTATTGGCGTAGATGGTGGCCCCGCAGCCAATGCCTTGGCTGCAGAGGCGGATGTTGTATTTGCCATTGGCACACGCTTGCAGGACTTCACAACGGGTTCGCATGCGCTGTTTGCCAAAGCCAAGTTATTGAGTTTGAATGTGCAAAGTTTTGATGCGTCCAAATGGCATAGCACCTCGCTGGTTGCTGACGCGAAAGTGGGTTTGGCGCAGCTTCATGCGGCAATAGGTGATTGGAAGGCCGATGCGCAGTGGATGCTGCGTGCCAAAACGTTGGCGGTGGCGTGGGTAAATCGCGTAACCGAACTCACCACTGCCATACCCAAAGACGTACTGCCCTACGATGCTGAAGTCATTGGCGCGGTGCGTGATTCGCTGAATGACAACCATGGCGACAGTGGTAAAAAAGATGTCGTCGTTTGCGCCGCCGGCACCCTGCCTGCTGAACTGCACAAACTGTGGCGTGCCAGTTCACCCGGAAACTACCATGTGGAATATGGTTTCTCCTGCATGGGCTATGAGATAGCGGGTGCTTTGGGTGCCAAGATGGCGCGACCGAAACAAGAAGTCATTGTTATGGTGGGCGATGGCTCGTACATGATGATGAACTCTGAAATTGCGACTTCGGTGCTGCTGGGTAAAAAACTCATCATCGTGGTGCTGGATAACCGGGGTTATGGCTGTATAAACCGGCTGCAGAACGCATCAGGCACGCCGAGCTTTAACAACATGCTCGACGACTGCGTGCCAGACGGTGGTAGCTCAAGTCAAATCGACTTTGCCATGCACGCCAGAAGCTTGGGCGCGCAGGCTGTTCACGTCAAAGACATAGCAGAACTAAAAGCAGCCATGGTCAAAGCGCGGGAAGCGACGACGACGCAGGCGATTGTGATTGACACCACGCACGCGCGCGTCACCGCGGACGGTGGCTGCTGGTGGGAGGTGGCTATTCCAGAGGTGTCTGAACGTACAGAAGTTCGCGAAGCACACCAGCGCTATGTGGGTGCTAAAACGG
>JAYUJX010000696.1:0-2873 GCA_043764955.1 Polaromonas sp. | reverse complement strand
CGGCGATGATGCGGTCCAGCGCCACGCTGGTGTCCCAGGTGGGTGGGGTGCAGAAGTAATCACGCACCAAACTGGTGACGGTGGTCTGCGCCGCCTCTTTGCCCATGCCGCCCATGCTCACGCCATCGGCCAGCGCCATGATGACGCCCATGTCCATGTCGTTTTTGCCGGGCAGCATCGCGCCTGCGAAGTCTTCGTTGATGGGTTTGGTGCCGGCTAGAGAGGTGTAGCCAATGTCAATGTCGTTCATATCTTAGTTACGCAAGAAGTAAGCCACTTTAAGCTCAAATTGCCTGCCTACGATCTCCGTTCGGACTGAGCTTGTCGAAGTCTTCAAAACCCTTCGACAGGCTCAGGGCGAACGGCGTCAAACCAAATTGGCACGAGGTTTGCATATTAATGGTGCAACGCAGCAATTGTGCAAGACTTTAAATAGTGGAAAACGATGAAAAAATTGAAATTAGTGATGGTTGGCAATGGTATGGCAGGGGTTCGTACTGTCGAAGAGCTTTTGAAAATTGCACCAGATTTGTACGACATCACCATTTTTGGTGCAGAGCCACAACCTAATTACAACCGCATTTTGCTCAGCCCCGTTTTGGCGGGTGAGCAAACGCTGGATGATATCGTCCTGAACAGCTGGGAATGGTACACAGACAACAACATCACCCTGCACGCCGGTAAAAAAGTCGTTAACGTCGACCGCGCCCGCCGTGTGGTGACTGCCGATGACGGCATGGAAGTCGAATACGACCGCTTGCTGATGTGCACCGGCTCCAACGCCTTCATGCTGCCGATTCCGGGCAAAGATTTAGAAGGCGTGATTGCCTACCGCGACATTGCGGACACCAATCTGATGATCGAGACTGCCACCAAGTACAAAAAAGCCGTCGTCATCGGTGGCGGTTTGCTGGGCTTGGAAGCGGCCAACGGTTTGATGCTGCGCGGCATGCAGGTCACCGTCATTCACGTGATGCCAACGCTGATGGAGCGCCAGTTGGACGCGGTTGCCGGCGGTTTGTTGCAAAAATCTCTCGAAGAGCGCGGTTTGAAGTTCGTCATGGGCGGCCAAACGCAGGCGCTTCTCCCCTCCGTTCGCCCTGAGCCTGTCGAAGGGTTAGAGGGGCTTCGACAGGCTCAGCCCGAACGGGTTGGGAGTGTCCAATTCAAAGACGGCACCGAGATCCCAACTGATCTGGTGGTGATGGCGGTGGGTATTCGCCCCAACACCGAGCTGGCCGAGAAAATTGGCATCTATTGCAACCGCGGTATCGTCGTCACCGACACGCTGCAAACCGTGACCGATGCACGTATCTACTCTGTGGGTGAGTGTGCAGCGCATCGTGGTATCGCTTATGGCTTGGTGGCACCTTTGTTTGAGCAGGCGAAAGTCGCGGCCAACCATTTGGCCGAGCACGGCATTGGCCGCTATACCGGTTCATTGACATCGACCAAGCTGAAAGTGACTGGCATCGACTTGTTCAGCGCCGGCGAATTCCAAGGCGGTGAGGGCACGGAAGAGCTTATCATGAGCGACCCGTTTGGTGGCGTGTACAAAAAATTGGTCATCAAAGACGACAAGCTGATCGGCGCTTGCCTGTACGGCGACACCGTGGACGGCAGCTACTACTTCAAGCTCTTGCGCAATGGCCGCAGTGTGGCGGACATTCGCGACAAGCTGATGTTTGGCGAATCCAACATTGGCGACGTGGGCCACGAGGGTCACAGCAAAGCAGCGACCATGCCAGACAGCGCCGAAGTCTGCGGCTGCAACGGCGTGACCAAAGGCGCAATTTGCAAAGCCATCAAGGAAAAAGGCTTGTTCACGCTGGACGAGGTGAAAAAGCACACCAAGGCCAGCGCGTCTTGCGGCTCTTGCACCGGCTTGGTTGAGCAGATTTTGATGTTCACCGCCGGTGGCGATTATTCCGCCACGCCCAAACTCAAAGCCATGTGCGCCTGTACCGACTACGGCCACCAAGCGGTGCGCGAGGCGATTGTTAAAAACAAGATTTTGACAATTGACGGCGTCTACAAGTTTATGGACTGGAAAACGCCCAATGGTTGCTCAAGCTGCCGTCCTGCGGTGAACTACTACGTCACCAGCTCATGGCCGAAAGAGGCGAAGGACGACCCGCAAAGCCGTTTCATCAACGAGCGCAGCCACGCCAATATCCAAAAAGATGGCACCTACTCGGTCATTCCACGAATGTGGGGTGGCGAAACCACATCGTCTGAACTGCGCCGCATTGCGGATGCGGTGGACAAGTACAAGATCCCGACCGTCAAAGTCACCGGTGGCCAGCGTATCGACTTGCTGGGCGTGAAAAAGGAGGATCTGGTCAACGTCTGGAAAGACATCGGCATGCCGTCTGGCCACGCCTACGCGAAGGCACTGCGTACCGTCAAAACCTGTGTCGGTTCTGAGTGGTGCCGCATGGGCACGCAAGACTCCACCCAAATGGGCAAAGACCTGGAGCGCGCGATGTGGCGCATGTACGCTCCGCACAAGGTCAAGTTTGCAGTGTCCGGCTGCCCACGCAATTGCGCGGAAGCGGGCATCAAAGACGTCGGCGTCATTGGTGTGGACAGTGGCTGGGAAATGTACATTGCCGGTAACGGTGGTATCAAAACCGAGGTGGCGCACTTCTTTGTGAAGGTGAAAACCGCCGCTGAAGTGCTGGAATACACAGGTGCTTTCTGCGAGCTGTACCGCCAAGAAGGCTGGTATTTGGAGCGCACCGTGCACTACGTCAACCGCGTCGGCTTGGACTATGTGAAGAAGAAAATCTTGGAAGACCATGAAGGCCGTAAAGCCTTGTGGGAACGCCTGCAGTTTGCCCTGGATGGCGAGCCAGATCCATGGTTTGACT
>JAYUJX010000695.1:0-11409 GCA_043764955.1 Polaromonas sp. | reverse complement strand
AACCATCTTCCCACTGCCAGACAGCTCAGTCATAGCCTCCAACACGCCGCTGCTGACAATCGTGTTGTATGGGTTATTGATTTTTTTGGCAGGAAGGTCACCTTCAAACCTGTCTTCAAAATGGATGCAGCTTGGGCATAGGCCATACCCAATCCATTGATCAACGAAAGGAGAAGTAATCGACGGCGAGTCGTGTTAAGAGTACAAAACATAGTTATCAATTCAATCCATATGAAACATACAAGGCAAAAACTCAACCACGGGTGAACCATCAGCATTGGTGCGCATCAAATCGCCCATATGACGCCACCAGCGCTGCATAACAGGATGCGATGTCAGTGTGTCCATCGTGTGCCCGATATCTCGTTTGAGTGTGGCAAACAGCACATGGTTTTCTTCATCAAGGAAAATGCTGTAATCGCTGACACCAGCTGCCTTCAGTAGTGCCGACAGCTCAGGCCAGATAGCGTCGTGGCGGTTTTTATATTCCTCTGTACAACCAGCATTCAAGAACATGCGAAAAGCAATTTTTTCGCTGTTCATGCCCTCGCTCCCTGTCGTTGCAACAAACGTGGCAACACCATAGCCACAATCAAAAGTACGCCAATCACCATAGACATCACGATACCCGTGACATTAATCATGCCCATTGCAAAGCTAAACAAACCTAATAACAAGACAGACAACATGGTGCCGACGATGCTGCCACGACCGCCTTCAATGGCGACACCACCCAAAATCACCATGGTGATGGCATCGAGCTCCCAACCCATGGCGATATTTGGACGGGTGCTGCCAATACGACCCGTCAACATGATCGCCGCCAGAGCTGCCATCAGTCCTGCAAAAACAAACAAGACAAAACGATAACGATCTGCTTCAATGCCTGAAAATCTTGCCGCTACTGGGTTGGCGCCAATCGCATACAAACGCCTTCCCCAAATCGTACGGTGCAACACAACACCAACGGCGAGTGCGCAAAACAAGAGCAAACAAAATTCAATGGGCACAATCAACCATTTGACGCCAACCAACTCCCCTAAATAGCTGTTGCCAATCATGGAAAAAACCTCGGGGTAACCCGATATAGCTTTATCACCCAATGCCACCATAGCAAGGCCTCGATACAACGACAATGTACCAATCGTGACCACAATGGAAGGCAGACGATAACGCGTCACCAATAGGCCATTCAATGCACCTGCCAGCGCACCAGTTGCAAACGCTGCAAAAGTCATCGCAACTGGACCGAAACCTGCACGCATCGCATAACCCATTGCCAGTGAGCAAAGCGCCAATATGGCGGCAATGGATAAGTCAATCTCGCCTGTAACGATAAGTAGTGCTAGTGCCAAAGCCAAAATGCCTTTTTCACTGAAATTGAAAGTGCTGTCAGCCAATGCATCCGGCGTGAGGAAGCCCGGTTGTATTGCTCCGAAAATCACCAGCAGCAACGCCAGTAAGGCCAGTAAAACGCGCTCCCATGTATTCCATGCTTTCATGCTGCAACTCCTTGACGTTCCAAAATTTGTCGCCCAGCGCGTCGTTCAGAGCGAGCATTAACAGCTACCGAAATAAGAATAACTGCACCAGCAATAGCCTGCTGCCAAAACGGCGATACATGGATAACTGGTAAAGCACCATTGATGACACCGATGAACAGCACGCCTAAAACAGCGCCCAAGACTGTCCCTACACCACCACCAATGCTGATACCGCCTATAACGCAAGCAGCAATCACCGTAAGCTCATACCCTGCAGCCAGTTCGGTATAAGCGATAGAGTAGCGCCCCACCCAGAGCAACCCAGCCAGTCCTGCCAACATGCCAGAGATGGTGTAGACCAACAACAAGCGCGAGGATACAGAAATGCCTACATAGGCAGCAGCGTGCGGGTTACCACCCAAGGCATAAATCTCACGCCCTTCTTTTCTTAAGCGCAAAAAGACTGAAGTCGCAAGCACCACCACCAATGCAAACCACACCAATGCGGGCAAGCCTAGCCAATCTTGGCGTGGCAAACCTTTGATGGCAACATGAATATCTTGGTCTGAAACCCAGGCACCATTACTTGCTACGAAAACAGCACCTCGATAAGCGGACAAGGTTCCGAGAGTGACCACGATAGGCGGTAAGTCAAAACGGGTAATTAACCAACCATTCAAGCCGCCCAACAATGCTCCCACAAATAATGCCAAAACAATCAACACAAATATGCTGACACCCGGAAAAGCCTTGCCGACCAAAGCGCACGCCATACCGGTCAAGGCCAAGTTTGACGCCACAGAAAGATCTATGCCACGCGTCAGTAGAACCAGCATTTGCCCCATCACCAAGATGGCCAAAATCGCTGAATCATTGGCAATGTCCATGCCGTTGCGCCAACTTAAAAAGATAGGAGCTCGCAAGCCAACGCCCAAAGCTATGATCACAATAATGGCCAGCAACAACCACTCCCGTTGAATTTTCAGTAAATTTTTCATGCAGTTGTTGTCTCTAAAGTCTTCTCAATGAGATTTTTTGTAATGCCACCCTCGATCTCCAAACCAGATGCAGCGGCGACAATGGCTTCAGCATTTGCGTTCTCATGGTTAAATTCAGCCACTTGTCGTCCACGTCGCATCACGATGACGCGATGCGCGAGGTTCATGACTTCAGGCAACTCAGAGGACACCAAAATAACTGCCAAACCTTGTTCGACCATCTCGGCTATCAGTTGATAAACTGCTTGTTTCGCGCCTACGTCGATGCCTTTGGTGGGCTCATCCAAAATCACTATGCGAGGGTTTAAGCCAAGCCATTTTGCAATCACGACTTTTTGCTGGTTACCCCCAGACAAACCTGACATAGGTGTATGCGGTGACTGTGTTTTGATGCGCAGCCGTTCGGTCATGCTTTTACAAAGTGCGGATTCTCGTAGGTGCGACAGCCAAGGACCCCGAGCAAAACGACTTAGACCAGCCAAGCTGATGTTGTTTTGCACTGAAAAGCTCAAAATACCGCCTTGTCGTTGCCGCTCTTCGGGCACGTAGGCTATGCCAGCCGCAATGGCATCGCCAGGCCGACGTACATGAAGGCGTTCGCTGTCTACGCGTAATTCACCTTGAGCCTCAGGATTCAGTCCCATGATGGCCAGCATGGTTTCGCTTCGTCCCGAACCAACTAGTCCGTAGAAACCCAGAATTTCTCCGCGATGCAAATCGAAGGAAATGTCCTGAAACTCAGACGGATGAGACAAGCCTTTAACCGTCATAACCACGTCGCCAGGAACCGCAGTAACAGCTGGATAAATTTGGTCGATAGCACGACCCGCCATCAGTTTCACCAAATCTTTCTCTGTGGCTGAGGCTATGTCACCAGAGCCCACCACCGCACCATCACGCAGAACCACATAACGGTCTGCGACAGCAAATATTTCATCAAACTTGTGCGTGATAAAAATCACGCCCACGCCATCAGCACGAAGTTGTCTCACAATGCCATAAAAATCACGAATTTCTTGCTGCGACAGTGCTGCTGTTGGCTCATCCAGAATAACGACCGAAGCTTTTTGCGACAGCGCCCGAGCTATCTCAACCAGATGTCGCTCTGCAAGACTGAGATCCTTGACCAGTGTGGTCGATGTAAACCGTGCACCGATTTTCTCTAAAACGGTTTGCGACTGCGCATTCATCGTAGACCAATCTATGAATGGCCCACGCTGCAAATGTCGACCTATAAAAATGTTTTCTGCGACACTTAGCTCTTCAAACATCACGGTTTCTTGATGTACCGCTAAAATACCAGCCGCTTGTGAGGCATGTGCGTTTGCAAATTTTTGCACCACGCCGTTCAGCGTAACTGTTCCCTCATCTAAGGGAACAACACCCGTTAGCAACTTGACGACAGTGGACTTGCCTGCACCATTTTCACCAACCAACGCCAAAACTTCGCCAGCGTGTAAATCTATGTCTATGCCACGCAAAGCATGTGTAGCGCCATACCTTTTGTGGAGACCACGTAGACTCAGTAATAAATCAGACATCTTCGGCTCCAAAGTTCCAAAAGAAAGGGTAACCCAATGTCTAGGGTTACCCAACCAAATTTAAAAATCTTGATGCTCAAAGCATCTTAAATGAACAAATTGAAGATTAGAAAATTTTCGCAAACTTGTCTACGTTCGTAGCATCGTATGTGAAAGGCTCTGCCATGGCTGCTTCGCTGTTTGCGTTGAGCGTGACAATACCGACACGTCCCAAAGATACTTTTTCTCCAGCCTTGCCAGTAACCTTACCCGAAACAAACTGGCTGGCTGCCATGATGGCTGAATAACCCAGATCAATCGGATTCCAGATAGCAAACGATTTGACTGCGCCGCTTTTCACATGGCCAGCCATTTCTGAGGGCAAACCCAAGCCTGATACAAATATAGAGCCAACCTTTTTCTCATCCTGCACCGCTTTTGCAGCAGCAGCAATGCCTACTGTGGTTGGCGCGACTATAACTTTAAGATTAGGATAGCTTTTGAACAGACCTTGTGCTTCGCGGTAGCTTTTGTCGGTTTGATCATCACCGTACACAACACTGACCAACTTCAGTCCTTGATACGACGGTTGCGACAAGACTTTTTTCATCTCATCAATCCAAATATTCTGGTTTGGCGCTTGTGCGGTAGCAGACAACACCGCGATTTCAGCGTTTGCACCACCCGCTTGTTGCGCCATTTTCACCAACTTCTCGCCGATTAGAGGTGCTGAAGATGCTTCCAAATGCATCATGCGACCATCTTTACGCACACCTGAGTCAAACGAAATAACTTTGATGCCACGATCCATAGCGCGCTTTAGCGCAGGAGCCAGTGCATCTGGGTCATTTGCAGAAATCACAATCGCTGATACTTTTTGGGCAATGAGTGAGTTGATAATTTCAATTTGACCTTCAGCGGTCGCTTTAGCGGGTCCGGTATAGATGATTTCGACATTTTTGAGTTCTTTAGCGGCCTCCATTGCGCCCGTGTTAGCGGCATCAAAAAAGCCATTGCCGAGGCTTTTCACGACCAATGCAATTTTGTCAGCAGCCATAACGGGCGCCAACAGCGTCGCACTCAAAGCAATAGCTAGTAGAGTTTTCAGTTGTTTTTTCATAAGGTCTCCAAGTGATTAAAAAGTTAATTGAAAGAAAATGACCCGAAGGCCGGTCTCGACGCCGACAGCGTATGCGCCGGATTCGATTGGGGTAAACACTTGCTAATGCAAGTGTTTTTATACGATGCCACTGCTTGGCCCACTGGCTGGACGAATAGCCGCCATGCTGGCTCGGTAGCCTGCAGCACGATAAACCGCAACGGGGTCTGCCGCGCCTCCAGCATCTATACGGATTTTTTGCAACAGTGGCGTCACGTCAATGTGATAAGCCTGTTTGAGTGTCTGTGCAGCCATCAACACATCATTAGTGTCTTGATAATTTGTCAATTCGAGACGATCCACCAGCAAAGCTTGCGCATAGCAGCGCTGCACAGTGATAGCACTGGTCATCAAACTTTCGATTGGATCGGTGACATTGTGCGATTGGTCTAACATGTAAGAGGGATCAAACTCGGCAACGCCAGTCTGCGCCGCATCAACCAACTCGTTGAATACCAAGAAAAGCTGGAACGGGTTGATAGAGCCGCTGTCCAGATCGTCATCACCGTATTTGCTGTCGTTAAAGTGGAAGCCACCCAGTTTTTGAGCATGCACCAAGCGCGCCACAATCATTTCGATATTGGTATTCGGTGCGTGATGGCCTAAATCCACCAAACAACGTGCCTTAGAACCCAGCGCTTGCGCGGCGAGCAGGCTCGATCCCCAATCTTGAATCACCGTTGCATAAAATGCCGGTTCAAACATTTTGTGCTCTAAGAACATCCGCCAATCGCTCGGCACTGCATCGTAAATTTGACGATTGCTGTCTAAGTAGCGCTCAAACTGTCGCCGAAAATGGCTTTGTCCTGGAAAATTTGCGCCATCACCAATCCACACAGTCAGTGCTTTGCTGCCAATCTGCTTTCCAATATCGATGCACTCCAAGTTGTGCGCAATGGCTTGCGCACGAACACCTGCATCTGCGTGCGTGAGGCTGCCGAATTTGTATGACAAACTTTGACCGGGTTGGTCAGAAAAAGTATTTGAGTTAACCGCATCAAAAGCCAAACCATGCGCTTTCGCGTGCTCTCGCAATTCAACGTAGTCCGAACATTTATCCCAAGGAAAGTGTGGTGACACGGTTGGTGTGCAACGTACCAATTGCTGAATCACGCCACAGTCTTGGATTTTGTCAAACACATTGCGTGGCTCGCCTTGACCAGGAAAACGTGCAAATCGCGTACCACCTGTACCGACGCCCCAGGAAGGTACCGCGACGGCAAATTTGGCGACATCAGTTTGTACTTTGGCAATATCTACACCGTTGCGTGCCAATTGCTCGCCCAAATTTTCATAATCTAGGTGAACGCGTGCGGCTGCTTTTTCATTATGCTGTGCAATCAGCTGTGTATCAATAGTTGGTTTCATGAGATTCTTCTTGAAATGAATGAACGAGGATGAACAAGGTTTATCTAGGAAAAGCAGCCAAGTTACCAGCGTCAACATTGAGGATGTTGCCTGTAGACTTTGCTGCCAACTCGCTGGCTAAAAAGTAGGTCGCTTCGGCAATATCTTCTGGAAACACGCTGCGCTTGAGCATCGAGCGATCACGATAGAAAGCTTCTAACTCTTCTTCATTGACTTTATTGGCGGCGGCTCGCTCCTGACTCCATGTACCCGTCCAGATTTTGCTGCCACGAATCACCGCATCGGGATTCACCACATTGGAGCGAATGCCTAGTGGTGCACCTTCAAGCGCAAAGCTACGCGATAGTTGAATTTCGGCGGCTTTTGCAGCACAGTAGGCAATGGCTTGGTTGCTGGCGACCATGCCATTTTTACTGGCAATAAACACCATAGAACCGCCTATAGTTTGTGCCTTCATCAATCTAAAGGCTTCGCGTCCGACTAAAAAGTAACCCGTTGCCAAAATATCTTGATTTCGCATCCATAACGCCAAACTCGTGTCTTCTATCGGTGCGGCCGATGCAATTCCGGCATTTGACACCAAAATATCAACACCGCCAAACTCTATGGATGCCTTAGCAAAAGCGGCTATCACCGAGTCTTCGTTGGTAACATCACACACCATGCTGCGCACCACATCTTTGCCAAAGCGTTTGCTCAACTCAGCACACGTTGCATCTAACCCTTCAGAATCAATGTCCAACAATGCGCAACATGCCCCCTCTTGCAAAAAGCGCTCGACGATAGCGCGACCAATGCCACCGGCACCTCCCGTGACCAGCGCAACTTTTCCCACCAATGGCTTCGCCTTTGGCATACGTTGAAGCTTGGCTTCTTCAAGCAGCCAGTATTCAATGTCAAAGGCTTCTTGCTCTGGCAAACCTACGTATTTATCAATCGCATCGGCATCGCGCATCACGTTGATGGCGTTGACGTAAAACTCACCTGCAATACGCGCTGTAGCTTTGTCTTTTGCAAGAGACACCATACCGATACGCGGCAACAGAATAATCACAGGATTAGGGTCACGCAAAGCAGGGCTGTTTGAACGTTTACAGCGCTCATAGTAGGCCGTATAGTCAGCACGATATGCCTGTAATTTTTGTGCAATGGCCTCTGACAATGCTGTGCCGTGTAAGTTGTAAACAGACTCGTCCAAAATCAAGGGTTTGATTTTTGTGCGTAAAAAGTGATCTGGGCACGAGGTGCCCATCTCAGCTAGTGCAACGAGGTCATGGCTGTTGACGAACTCCATCACAACGCTTTGACGGTCAACATGCATCAATTTATGGCCTGTTTGTGATGCCTGCCCACGCAGTACAGGCATCAAACGGGCTAGTGCCGCATCTTGTTCGTCCGCGGCCATGACTTGCACTTTGACACCACCGAAGCGCACTGCTTTTTTTGATTGCGCTTGATTTGCCAACCAGGTTTGTGCTTCTTCTATCACCGCGACGGTGTTTTCATAGCATTCCCGGGCATCATTCCCCCAAGTAAACAAGCCATGCCCCGCCAATACCAAACCACGCATATTCGGGTGTGCTGCCACATAGCGTTGCAGCTGCATGCCCAACTCAAACCCCGGGCGACGCCATGGCAACCAGCCCACGCTACCACCAAACGCCTGTTTCGTGAGCACCTCACTGTCTGCCATCGCGGCAATCGCAATCACCGCATCAGGGTGCATGTGATCTACATGCAAAAACGGCAAATAGGCATGCAAAGGTGTGTCGATGCTAGCGGCACGGGGGTTCAAGTTGAAGGTGCAATGTGGCAAATAGCCCACCATCTCGTCCTCAAACTCAGACCCACGGTAGATGCCCAGCAAGGCATTGAGTTTTTCCATGTACAAGGTCGAGAACCCGTCCAACTTCATGGAGCCCACATCGCCACCAGAGCCTTTGACCCAAAGCACCTGCACGTCATGACCCGTTAAGAGGTCTTTTTGCATGATCTTTGCTGATGTGTTGCCACCGCCGTAGTTGGTTATGCGCAAATCCGAGCCTAATAAGTTCGAACGGTAAAGCAACAAATGGGCAGCATCTAAAGTGCTTGCATGGTCTTGGTTCCAAAGTTGAAACGGCGATGGGGTACTGGTCATGGTCATGGTCTTGCGGGTTTTTGAGATAAGTAAGAGTTAGTCAGACTGTATTAGCTCAGAACGATAGGCGCAATACATACTTTTTTATGAAATTCATAAGTTTTTCTTATAATTGGTGTAAATTTTGAATTTGTTTAATCTACTGCTGCAGGGGACTAGAAGCCCATAACTATTGTTGATTCATGATGCAAGGGAAAACACTGATGAAAAAGACAAAGCCACCAAAGATGAGCAGCAAGCAAAAAGCAAGGGAAATCCCGAACATTAAATCAAGCTCACCAAGCAGTTCAATAGCTAAACGTGATGCACACATGAAAAATATTACTTTGCGACAGCTCAGGATGTTTGAATCTGTCGCAATAAACTTAAGCTATTCACGTACTGCAGAACAAATGAGTCTGACGCAACCCGCTGTCTCTATGCAGATACAGCAACTTGAAGCCGAATTAGGACTTCAATTGTTGGTTAAAACCGGTAAGCGTGTCACACTGAATCAAGCTGGTGATGAGATGCTGCGACAAACTCGGCGTATCCTGAACCAAATGCTGATAGCGGAAGAAGCGATGGCAGGCTTTCACTTGACAGAGGGGGCAAAGGGTGGTTTTTTACATTTGGGCGTAGTGGCCACCGCGCACTACTTTGCACCCGCTATGTTGATGGCTTTTGCAAACGAATGGCCTGGGGTTAAATTCAAACTGACCGTGGACAGACGCGAAAACATTTTGCGCATGCTGCAAGAGCACCAGCTAGATGTCGCCATTGCTGGTTACCCACCGTCAGAAGGTGATGTTGAGGCTGAAACTTTTGCACAAAATCCGCATTATGTTGTGGCATCTGCTAACCACCCGTTAGCACAACAAAAAAGTATCCCTTGGGAAGCTCTGCGTGATGAACCCTTCATTTTCCGTGAACCAGGTTCGGCAACGCGTCAATTTTTTGAGCATTTGTTGCAAGCGCAGTCACTTCAAGTCAAGCTGTCCATGGAGCTGTCTGGCAATGAGACTGTGAAACAAGCTGTCATTGCCGGTATGGGAATAAGTTTTTTATCGGCTCATTCGTTTCAGATTGAAATTCAGGCAAATAAATTGGCTGTGCTCGACATGATTGAGATGCCCAAAATGCTCGATTGGTGTTTATTACACCGACGCGATTCGAATCTAGCCGGTGTTACTGAGGCATTTCGAAAATTCGTCCTTGAACATGGAGTAAAACATACTCAATGCCAAATTTCAAGAGTGATTGTCTGACGGTTATAAATGCACGAAACTGAATCTCAAGTTTAATTAATATCTTTTGGTTTGTCTGCATTCTGAAAAAAACCACAAGTTAAGCGTTGACGGCGTGGATTTGGCGCTCTTTTGTAGACCAACTTCAAGCACTCAACTTCAGTCGTTCACAAATGTCAACACTTTGCCCTAAGGAGTCGGTTGGAACGAGCGCACTCAATGCGCATACCGAGGATCCTAGAAACAGCCATTGGCAAATGCCCGCTTCCGCGCCCGAAGTCGACCTTCGCCGGTTTACTCAACTTTCTGAGATAGAGACAAAGCGGTAGTAGAAAAAGTTAAAAAATAACCTCAAAAGCGGTCACTGAATCTACTGGCTATTGGTCAGCTTTTTGGCAAAAAATTTTACGAAATAAATTTCCAAATTTCACAGTTAAAAAGTGGTAATGGTGAATTAGGACAGGTTACAAAACATCAACTTTTGGCGTAAGTTCAACTTCTGATAACTATCTGTCCCCACAAAGCTCGGAGCCGGCTGGGCAGTTGGGACGGATTAAAGGCTAGCCGGTAAATGCTGGTCCGTGATGATGGTGGCCTCAGCGCGCCGGTGTCACGCGCCAGACGGTGTTGGATAGATCGTCGGCCACGATCAATGCGCCCTTAGGGTCTAGGGTCACGCCGACCGGACGACCCATGGTCTTACCCTCGACTTGGAAACCGCTGACGAAGTCGACCGGCGGGCCGCTGGGACGGCCGTTGGCGAAGGGCACGAAGATCACCTTGTAGCCGACAGGCGCGTCCCGGTTCCAGCTACCGTGCAACCCGATGAAAGCGCCTTGGGCAAA
This sequence comes from Polaromonas sp., assembly GCA_043764955.1. GTDB lineage: Bacteria > Pseudomonadota > Gammaproteobacteria > Burkholderiales > Burkholderiaceae_C > Aalborgiella. The sequence goes on along the minus strand of JAYUJX010000695.1, from coordinate 669 downwards.
CGGAGCCGCGAACCCACTCTGTACGAAGGTCAGTCCTAAAGGCGCGGAATGTGACTGCAGGGCGAAGTCCGGGCGTACAGAGGACTGAACCAGTCTCTCGTTCTGCGGCTGCACACGGCTATCGACGTTGGGCCCCCAATAGGCGTAGGGCCAGCCATAAAAAGCACCTTCTCGCACCGAGGTGAGATAGTCTGGGACGAGTTCGGGGCCCAGCTCGTCTCTCTCATTCACGACAGCCCAAAGTTGCCGGGTTGTGGGTTCGAAAGCAAGTGATGTGGGATTCCGTAAGCCTGTTGCGAACTCCCGTATGGCACCACTGCTGGCGTCGACCTGCCAGACGACAGCCCGGTTCTCCTCTACCGCCAAGCCGCGCTCACCGATATTGCTATTAGACCCGATGCCAACATAAAGATAGCGGCCGTCGGCATCAGCGGCGAGCGCCTTCGTCCAGTGGTGGTTGATCGCTGAAGGCAACTTGGCCACTGTCACAGGGGCCGCAGTGGCCTGCGTATGGCCGTCTACATATTCCAACCGCACCAGCGCGTCCTGATTGGCAACATAGAGCCGGTTTCCGACCAATGCCAAGCCGTACGGCGCATTAAGGTTCTTCGCGTAGACCCACCGTCCTTCATAAACCCCATCTCCATCGGCATCGCGCAACAAGGTCAG